>CAZJIR010000071.1:0-3738 GCA_964546095.1 uncultured Pirellulales bacterium | reverse complement strand
TTAAAACCAACTATGACATCGACGTTATCGCAGGCACTATCGCGACGGCTTAGGCGGCAGAAGACTTGATATCAGCCGGCGCCAATGCCGTGAAGGTCGGCATCGGACCCGGCGCCATCTGTACAACGAGGGTAATTTCCGGCGTGGGAATGCCCCAGATATCTGCTATAATCAATTGTACCAGGGTGGCAAAAAAGCATAATATTCCCGTCATTGCAGACGGCGGTATAAGACAGTCCGGCGATATAACCAAGGCGATTGCAGCAGGGGCGTCAAGTGTAATGGTGGGTTCATTATTTGCCGGCCTGAAAGAAAGTCCGGGCCAGCTTGTTATTTATAAGGGCAGGCAGTTCAAAGAATATAGAGGCATGGGGTCTTTGGGGGCGATGGTCAAAGGCTCAGCGGAAAGGTACGGGCAAAGCAGTTCGACTGAGAAAAGCAAACTTGTGCCCGAAGGTGTAGAAGGGCGGGTGCCATATCGTGGAACTCTGGGCGATTTTATCTATCAATTAGTCGGCGGATTGCGAGCCGGTATGGGCTACTGCGGGGCGAGAAATATTGAAGAGCTAATGAAAAAAGGCCGTTTCGTTCGCATAAGTGCAGCCTCTGTCAGTGAATCTCATCCACACGACATACAAATAACCAAAGAGGCACCGAACTACTCGGCATCCGTGCCATTCGAAGATTGACGAATATCATAGTAAACAGCCGATAATAACTGAATGGAAATAGTTTTTTGTACTGCCAAATAAGAAGAGGGTCTTAATATGTGTAAAATCGGCTGGAACGGATTTGGGCTAAGATTACTTTGTGCAGGTCTGATTTTATTGATTACATTTCAGGTCGTCAAAGCGGATAATAATGACCCTAATGTTCCTAACGACCCGAATGACCCAAATGAGCTCCTTCGTTACAAGTGGAACGCTGTTATTTCAATTCTTCAGAATAAAGACGTCGAACAAAAAGAAAAAGAGAAACAAATCAGTAAAGTCGTAACTCCTATCTTCGATTTTACACTGATGGCAAAACTTTCATTGGGCAGAAAACACTGGCCGAAATTAACTCCGCCACAAAGCGAGAAATTCACAAAGCTTTTTACCGAACGACTAAAGACATCGTATCTGGAAAAAGTCAAACTTTACAAGGACGAAAAAGTACTGTTCAAGCCAACAGAGCAAAAGAAAAAGAATACTATATCTATTTCAACAGAACTTATACATAACGAGAAAAAAATAGCCATAATGTATAAGCTTCGCAGGGTAAATAAACACTGGAAGATATACGATGTGGAAATACAAGGTGTCAGCATCCTTTTAACCTACAGGTCGCAATTCGATGAAATTCTTCGCCGCGGCACTGTCAAGGACCTTCTTTGCCGGCTGGAGAAGCCGCCGGATGAATGATTTCCGATATACTGAGTAGGATTACAATATTATGACGAAACATCACTCAGCGGTATCATTCTTTTTCGACCGAGTGGTTCTGGGACATCCTAAAACAGTTATCATCTGCATAATGGTCGTGGCTGGTTTCTTCGCCTTGCAGGCAAGGCATTTCAGGCTGGATGCCTCCGCCGAGACACTTGTTTTAGAGAACGATGAAGACCTGCATTACGCGCGTGTAATCAACTCCCGTTACGAACAAAATGACTTTTTGGTACTGACATATACACCAAGAGGTGACCTGCTCTCGCAGAAAACGCTAACCTCATTAGCCAAGCTACGAGACGATTTAAAGTCTATAAACGGTGTTGCATCGGTGCTTTCCATTCTGGACGTCCCACTTCTTGAAAGTCCGCCAATCCCGCTCAAGGAGCTTACCGCCGCTCTGCCCACCCTCGAATCGCCGACTGTGGATATGAATATGGCCGGGACTGAATTTAGCCAGAGTCCTCTTTACCGTAACTTGCTGGTAAGCTCAGATTTGCAAACTACGGCCCTGTTAATCTATTTATCGGAGGATGATGCCTATAGTAATTTGCAACATCAACGCAACGAGCTACGACAAAAGAAAAACTCCGGTTCACTAACCACCGCAGAGCGTATTGAACTTAAGAACATTGAGGAAGAATTTCGACAGCAAAAGGACCAGATGAGACGGCAGCGCCATCAGCTTATCATGGCGATACGAACTATTATGGATAACTATCGCCCGGATGCGGAGCTGTTTCTTGGCGGTGTCAGTATGATAGCAGATGATATGATAACCTTTATTAAAAACGACCTGAAAGTCTTTGGCCTCGGAGTATTGCTCTTTCTAATTCTTATGTTGTTTATCATCTTCAGAAACAAACGTTGGATATGCCTGCCGATGCTCTGCTGTATCGTCTCTGCAATATGCATGATTGGGCTGTTGGGATGGTTCGGCTGGGAGGTAACGGTCATATCCTCGAATTTCATTTCTTTGCAGCTAATCATCACCTTAGCTATCGCGATTCACCTGATTGTACGGTACCGTGAGCTGCTCGTGCAGAATCCACAATCTCCCAATCGTCAACTGATTCTTGATACCATTCGGCTGAAGCTGAAGCCCTGTATATATACGGTACTGACGACGATTGCCGGCTTTGGGTCTTTGGTGCTTTGTAAAATATTACCGGTCATCGCGTTCGGCTGGATGATGATAGCCGGTTTGATTGTGTCCCTAATAGTAACCTTTCTGCTTTTTCCCGCAGTGCTTACTCTCATTCCCAAAGAAACACCAACTGTTAAAAACCAGTGGCGTTTTTCACTAACATCCATCCTGGCGAGATTTACCGAAACCCACGGCGTACTGATTGTAGGCATTAGCGGCCTGACCTTATTTTTCAGCCTCATTGGCATCTCGAAATTAGATGTTGAAAACAGCTTTATCGATTACTTTCGTAAAGACACCGAAATTCACAAGGGTATGAAAGTAATCGACCAACGTCTGGGCGGCACTACCCCTCTGGACATCATAATAGATTTTGAGGATTCCAATACTCCACCAGAAACTATCGAGATTGCCGAGACAGAAAGCGATGATATATTCGATGAGTTCGATGAATACGATGAAGCCGCATCAGATGAGAAATACTGGTTTAACGCCGAAAAAATGGCACGCGTTAAAGCCGTGCATAACTATCTTGACAAACTGCCGGAAATCGGCAAGGTCCTATCTTTGGCAACCATGTTGGAAATTACTGAGAAACTGAATAACGGCAAACCGCTGGACAGCCTTGAACTTGCCTTACTTTACAGCGAAACGCCGGACGATTTCAAGGCTATGCTAATCAAGCCCTATGTTTCGATAGAGTATAATCAGGTTCGCTTTTGGGTCCGAGTCAGGGATTCTGAGAAGACTCTGAGGCGCAACGAACTGCTAAGGAGAATCAGGCAGGACCTGACCGGCATATTAGAGCTTAAAGGTGAACATATTCATCTGGCCGGCCTTTTGGTCCTGTACAACAACACGCTGCAAAGCCTGTTCGGTTCTCAGGTAATGACATTAGGCATTACCGTGCTGTTGCTGACCGGGATGTTTCTGGTCCTGTTCGGGTCGTTAAGAATAGCTTTTGTCGCCATGCTTGCGAATGTGCTGCCTATCGCATTCGTGCTTGGTGTCATGGGCTGGCTGAATATTCCTCTGGATATGATGACAATAACCATAGCCGCAATCAGCTTAGGGATTGCCGTTGATAATACGATTCACTATATCCACCGATTCAAAGACGAATTCCAGAAAGACCGCCGGTATCTATCTACAATGCATCGATGC
>CAZJIR010000070.1:1287-9862 GCA_964546095.1 uncultured Pirellulales bacterium | reverse complement strand
GTGTGATTTGCCCTCCCATGCAACAGGAATGAATTGTTTGCCCGGGTCGGCCCAGGTGTCGGAATAATGATAGTTTAACAAAAACTTATACCCGAGTTTCTTGGCGTTTTCAGCTAAGGTGATAGTGTACTCAAGGTTATTAGGTAGGCGCGTAGGTGTGTGGAACAATCGCAAGCGTATCCAGTTGTAACCATGGTCTTTAAATATCTGAAGACCCGGCTTCGCCTCGTCATTCTCTTTAAATACCGTTCCGCTGTTTTCGGCCTGCTTCAAAAAGGAAAGGTCAGCGCCGATAGCATAATCCGCGGCCGATACCAATCCGGCAACCCAAAGCTGAACTGTTAGAAAAACTGCCGCAAACAGTAAAGTCTTCCTAAATCCATTTTCTGTTTTCATAATCCCACTGCTCCTTTCTCTACTGACTCGTTTGATAATTTCACAATTCCATCATCAGCAGATTTTACCATCAAACTCTTCACAAATCCAACTTTTAGACCTCAATACTCTAAAAGTGAATATAAAAGTAAATCCCATTTGCCCGGAGCACAGCAAAAAATCAGTAGAGCATATTAAATTATCGAATCTGTTAAGCGGCCTCAGGTTCGGGCTGCTGCCTAATTACCGACGTGGCCGCCTTGATAACGCCGGCTATGTCGGAAAGATCCGATGGGATTATGATCGAGTTATTGGTCTTCGCAAGTTTGCCGAACTCATTCAGATATTGCTCGGCGACACGCAGGTTCACAGCATTAATACCGCCTTTTTCATTTATCGCTGCCGCAATTTCCTTGATTCCGTTCGCAGTTGCTTCGGCGACTTTTCGAATTTCGATAGCTCGACCTTCTGCTTCATTTATACGTTTTTGTTTCTCACCCTCGGACTGAGCAATCATTTGTTGTTTTTCGCCTTCGGCTCTGTTTATCTTGGCCTGCCTGTCACCTTCGGACTCGGCAATAGTTGCCCGCTTTTCACGCTCGGCACGCATCTGCTTTTCCATCGCATCTTTAATGCTCTGAGGCGGCAGAATATTCTTGACCTCATATCGTGTCACCTTCACTCCCCAGGGGTCTGACGCCTTGTCCACGGCATCCACAATCACACTGTTGATAGTCTCCCTTTCCTCAAAAGTCTTATCAAGGTCGAGCTTACCCATCACGCTTCTCATAGTTGTCTGGGCCAATTGTGTGGATGCGAACTGATAATTATTAATGCCGTATGAAGCTCTCTTCGGGTCCACCACCTGCATATACAGAATGCCATCGACCTCAACCGCAATGTTATCCCTGGTAATGCACGCCTGGGGCGGAACATCAACAGCCTGCTCTTTCAGCGTGTGCCGATACGAAACCTTGTCCAGAAACGGAATTAAAATATGAAAGCCCGCTTCCAGTGTCTTGGAATACTTGCCGAGACGCTCGACAATGAAGGCCTGCTTCTGGGGCACTATTCTTATAGTCTTGAAAAATAAGATTAACGCAAATAGCAATATTCCGACAAGAATGATTGTAAATGTTATTTCTCCCGATGTCGCTGCCAACATAGTTATCTCCTTTCTTTTATGAATAATTATCGTTTAATTTCTCTTTCATATCTCGTTTTCAATGCCCAAGCGTTGCTTTCCGATTTGGTCTTCGCACAATAAGATAAATCAATGCTCCAACAAGCTGGGCAGCCGCAACGACCACCACCCAGACAACTCGCTCATTGTTATCGTCGGTTTCGTTTTTAATGCAATCAATCAGTGTCCAAATCCACAAAACAAATCCGCCGAGTCCGATTGTTAAAAACATCAGTACAAATAAAAACTCCATATTCTGAGCTCCTATACAGCTTTGACCTTCAACGTTATATTATCTTTACCTACAATCTCAACAACTGTTCTTTCCGCAATCTCTTCGTCTGCATATGCTTCCCAGTTGGTTCCGTGAAACTCCACTTTTCCGCCAAGCTTCGGCACAATCTTTTCCTTCACGACCGCTCTTTGGCCGACAAAATCCTCAAGGTTTTTTTTGAGGTCCTGTTTCATACCCGAATGCCCAAGAAATACCCCTTTAAGCCATCTTCTCAATATCAACAACGACAAAACCGAGCAGATAATAAATATTATCAACTGGGTATTTATCCCTATATCCGTAATAAGGCAGACAAGAGCGACAATCCAGGCACCGACGCCAAAGAAAGCAATGATTAAGCCCGGCAGCGCAAACTCCAGAATGAGCAGCACAAGCCCTACCAAAAACCATATCAATTCGGGACCCAAATATTCTTTTATTGCATCCATTTTATTCTTCCTTTAGTTAAAACCAGCAACAGGAAACGTTACATATAAAAATTCACTCAACCACCACGGCCGTGCCGTAAGCCAAAATCTCCGATGCATTTTGCATAATCATCGACGTCGAAAAGCTCACTTTTACAACCGCATTGGCGCCAAGCTTTTGGGCATCTTCAATCATCCTGTCAAGGGCCTGTTCCCGGGATTCGGCCATCATCTTGGTATAGTCGGTTATCTCGCCGCCGACTATATTACGCAGTATCGCCATAATGTCCCTGCCTATGTGCCGTGCCCGAATCGTATTACCTTTGACAAGTCCCAGTTGTTTGGTAATCTTTTTCCCCTCAATTTTATCTGTTGTGGATAAAAGCATTTTCTTATCTCCTTACATTCCTATACCGGTCTTTTTTCCAGAAATAAATTCTCTCTCTCAGCACCGAGATAAGCAGAATCGCCAATCCTATTATAAGAGCCAGCAAACCAACCTTCAAAAGCATACCAATCGTGTTATCTTTGATAATATCTTCTATCAGCCTGAATCCGCCGTAGATTGTTAGTATGATTGCAGCCACCGAAAATACAATCCAGCCAATACCACGTTCGATTCGGTTATACACACCGGTCCAGTAATCCTGCCATAGTTTATCCTCAGGCTCGACCAATGTCACCTCGTCGGTAATGGCTTTCAATTTCCTGAATTGCTCGAGTTCGTCGGCACATTCGGGACACCCCGCCAAATGCTCCTCAAACCGATTTATCTGCTCATCGTTTAATTCATTGTCCAGGTAGCCCATCAGCAGCTCCTTATAATCATTGCATGCCATTTTCGCTACCTCCTTTCTCTGAGCTTAATAATTCTTCCAACCTTTTACGCGCATAATATAATCTGCTGGTTACAGTGCCCTTATTACAAAAAAGGGCCTCAGCGATTTGTTCGTAGGACATGTTCTGAAAGTGTCGCAGGATAATCACTTCGCGATGTTTATCATCAAGCCTGCTTATTGCCCGCCACACCCTGTCTTTGATTTCGTTCCTGTCGGCCACAACCTCAGGCGAGAAATAATCGGCCGCAGCCGTCTCAGGACAATTCTCCGCATCGAGAGAGCTTGCCCGCCTGTACTTTCTTTTTCTGAGATGGCTGATACAAAGATTCTTCAATATTTGATAAAACCAGGGAAAGAACCGCCGCCCCGGCTTGACTTGTTTGATATTGCGGAATGCCCGGACAAATGCCTCCTGTGACAGGTCCATCGCATCTTCACGGTTTCCTACAAGCCCCAGTGCAATAAAATACGCGTCTTTCATATACCTGTTCACAAGAACTTCAAACGCCTCTGATGAGCCACGCCGACAACGCCTCATTGCTATTATTTCTTCCTGACACACGCTGTTCACTTTCTTAGGCTCCAATGCAAAGGCTCCCACAATTGAGCCTTAAAGCTCGATTCCTACAGTAATATACTCCATAGTCACCCATTTTCTTCAAATTATTTTCGCCTTTTTTTCACGCGATGTACAGGTTTTTGGTTTAATACCTGAATTTCATTGCGATTAGTCATTGCTGCCTTAGGCACGCCCAGGACGGACCGAAGTGAAGCCCCGTTTCTTGGTGTGTACGGTTCGATTTGTCACCCCGAGCGCACCGTAAGGCGTCCCTTAGGGAAAGTCGAGGGGTCTGGCTGCAAAATATATTAGGTTTACAATCGAAACCAGATTCCTCGACTCCGTCCCTTAGGGACTACGTTCTGCCTTAGGCACACCCAGGGCGGGAATGACATCTGGTAGGGTTTTCTACAAAGCATCAATTTTCAATTATAGACCTTTTATACTTTCCTTAACCATGGCATTCACGTCTGATTTATTGTTTGTTTTTTGGCCCATACCGCACGGTAATGGATTGCATCAACCGGACAGACATTTAAGCATCGTGTGCAGCTAAAGCAATCGGCCGGTAAAATTTTGCTCTCAACTTTCCCTTTTGCTGCATGTAATGGACAAGCTTTGATGCATGCACCACATTTAGTACATTTTTCTTCGTCAATGATTACACGATAAAGACTAAATTTTTCAGCTATCCAGGAAACAAGGCCAAAAGGACATATAAACTGACAAAACGGACGGTAAAAAAAGAAAGCTATAATCAATACAGACATGACTGTTATTATTAAACTAATGCTGTCAAAATCAAAATTAAACAGATTAAAAGGATTAATATAATGGTAGATAACGAATCCTTGTCTTCCGCCTATAATACCGAAAAGAAAGAGGAGCATAACTAAAAACAGAAGACTCCGTATTGTATTGGTTAAAATAAACGGAAGCTTTCGTTGTTTAATTTTACGAAGTACCGGAAGACTATAAATAATTTCCTGCAATGCGCCAAAAGGACACACCCAACCACATATAACCTTGTTGCCTATTATGGCCAGAACAATGAAAAAAACAAAGGCAAGTATTTTAATAAAAGGATCTGGATAAAGGCCTACCATGGATTTAAAGACCTTTACAATACTTTCCATGGGGTTTGGAGACTTACCGAGAACAAAACCGCTCAATATTATTGACAGCAAAAGGCACCCAACATAAATTTGCCAAGGATACCATAACTGTTTTTGTTTAATGGCGGCTCCATCCGGCCGTCCTAAACGTACAAGAAATACTACGGCTCCAAAAACTAATGCAGCAAAAATGTAATATTTAATTGAGCTATCTTTATGTGATAACAAATGCTCCGTAGCATGTTCAAGGCTTCCCTTTGTTATTCCTAATTCTTTAAGAGGCTTTTTCTTGGGCACGTCAAGCTCAAGCTTAAGCTCTCGAGCCAAGGCTTTCCCAGTAACTCCAAGTTCCGGAGCAATATCCTGAATAGACATATCGGTAGTGAATATTTCCGAGGACATTTTCTCGCTTGTCGTATCCGTAACAACGCCTACACCAAGTATAATTGCAATTATTAACACTATCGCGACCATCTCTAAACGCTGTTTTGTGGATAATAAAGAGAACCATTTATACATGTTTATTATTCCTTATAATCACCGTATTATTTTAGTTTTTGAGCATAGCTTTATAATAAAGCCGATTGTTAAGCGGCTTTGCTTTAATTTTACCTTCGGAACATAATTTCTCTACATATTTAACCCGGGATTCCCCATTTATACTCCATAGAAACTCACTTGTTCACTTGAAGTTCCGTAATATAAAAATCTCATTGAGGTTGCAACAATTTTCTGGCCGCCCCAGCGAGTTGTCTCGCAAAAAACACCAAAATATTCAATTACCACTCTGTAGAAA
This sequence comes from uncultured Pirellulales bacterium, assembly GCA_964546095.1. Taxonomy (GTDB): domain Bacteria; phylum Planctomycetota; class Phycisphaerae; order Sedimentisphaerales; family Anaerobacaceae; genus NIOZ-UU13. The sequence goes on along the minus strand of CAZJIR010000070.1, from coordinate 4,293 downwards.
GCCTTTGCAAAATGTCATTGCGAGGCCCGAAGGGCCGTGGCAATCTCCTGCACGATAGCCGGAAAAAACCATCATCATGTTTGAGATTGCTTCGCTACGCTCGCAATGACGGTCTTTGGTTGGGGATCCTCTACAAAACATCAATTGAGATACAAAAAAGGCTTATACCGAATCAATCGGTATAAGCCTCGAATCTTTGATTAACAAAAAAGGTTTAGCTAATACATCAATCCCATCTTACGGCTAAGGCTGCGGAGGATACAGCCGAATATCATCGAAGAAAACTAAACCTGTACCGTCCGGCTGTGGATTGTCCCTGTCACCGAATCCAATTCCAAGCGTATCGACATCGATAAGGTCCACGCCCCTGTCCGCAAAATCCTGTAGGTCGATATTCCACTGCGTCCATTCATCTATCTGCGATGCTCCGGGATTGTTATAATAGACAACGGCGCTGTCATTTAGAACAACATATAACTGTGCAGCATCGTTACTTGCCATATCAACACCGATAGCCTCCTGCGTCCACGCCTCTGGACTAACCGCTCCGGTTGTTTGAACGTTGGAGAACACAGCCGTGCATGTCTCAAGAGGATTATGACTGGTTAGTGCCAGGCCTATATAGACAGTCGTAGGCATCGATATAGTCTGCGGATTCCACGCCATCGGTACCCAGTTGACGCCGTCGCTTGAGTAGTAGCCGTTAAAGTTGCCGGAAGCCTCACGCTCTAACTTCACCCAGTAAGGTGCCGTGATTGCTATTTGCTCATCGGTCGCTACTGTAGTATCGCTCGTTGCTTCACCAGCCGGTATCAACCTGGCCTGGTATCTGCATCCATTAGCGGGTGTGATATAAACTGCGGCGTATTTTGAGTTCGACGCAAGGGTCTGGCGAATCATAACGCCCGCCTTGGCCCAGTCGTCTGTGTTTTCCACACTTTCGACTTTAGCTATAATCGACCCCGGCCCGGATAGCTGCTTGTAAACATAGCGGAACTCATTGCTTAAGCTCCAAATATCAGCTCCGGTTGCAGATACCGCGTAAGTGCCCGCCGGTTCCTCCACAAAATCCTTAGGATGTCCCCTGAACCAGAGCCTCAGGCTGCCGATGCCCCTCTCGGTCCAGTTTTGCTGGGAACTTAAGGTCATGGTAGCCTCAGAGTAAATAGCTGTAGTATTGTCGAAAAAGAAAGGCATAGACTGAAATCCGCCATGAACAATCGAAGTCTCCACTTCACCAAAATCATCAAAACCTTCTAAGGTATAACCTACTTGTGCACCATTTGCAGGGTCTTCATAACCATCAATCCAGGTTTGCCATACCCTGTGAGGGTCATAATCATTGTAGTCTTCAAAATCGTCCACGACAAAATACCCGTATGTCGTAAAGTCCCAGATATCACCCTGCCACACATCCGGACCATTGACCTCATCAACCCGCCAGTAATAAGTCTTACCTAAATCGAGTGACAAAGGACCATAACTCGTATCGGTCACGGTCGCAACGTCGGCAGTGCCTTCTATAACAGCCTGCTGGTCGTCACTAAAGTAAACGTTATGTTCAGCCGCCTCCCTTCCAGTCTTCCAGCCGAGACTCAAATCCAGAGCGACATCTATCGACTCTGAAGTCGGATTGGGTTCTATGGCGTGGACAGGTACACTTAGGAAACGCACTTCACTCAGGCCATATTGAGTCAGGATGCCTCCCCAGTTGCTGTTGGCGGTAAGCCTTACATACTTTGCCGGTGTGCCGTTGAATTCGACGGTTGTATTATGTGCATAGCCGGGCATGCCGGGCGCCTGTGCAAACTCATGAGCAGTTCCCAATGTCATATAGTCAACGCCATCAACCGAATATTCAATAGTAACATCCCTGATACCTAAACCGATTGCCGGCTCCAGGCTCTCATTAGAGTTCCACACTAACATCTGGTGTAGCTTATAAACTTTATCGAACTCGTACTCTATCCAGGTAGGCTGCTGCCCTGTCGAGCTGCTCAGCCACATATTGCCGTCACCGATGTTACCGTGCAGTAAGCCGGTTTCATCAAGTCCGGAATCGTTTATTGTATTTTCAGGCCCTTTAGCGGCTTCACTGCTGGAAGCCGTGGCAGTGATATTCTCACCGGGGATAGGGTAACCAACAGGTTCAACCGTAAAACTCCAGACATTGCCTTTATATACCGTGCTTTCCGGCGGCGCAGACACTTCATCAACTCTCCAATAATAAGTCTGTCCAAATTCAAGACGGCCGGCATCATAAGTAGTCGAGTCATGGCCTTGTGCTGCCAATACATCCATTGTACTGCTTACAGTTGCTGCGTTGACAGTATAAAAACTCGTTCCGATGTAAATATCATGTGTATCGGCATACATTCCAGGCGACCAGTTCAGAATCACATCACGAGGCACATTCATCTGTTCATCAGCAGGAACCGGCTCAGAAGCAATAGTCGGATTAACATACTTCAGGCTAAAGTTGTCTATTGTTCCACTGGTCTCAATCACCTTTGTTAAGCCAACGAAGTTAATTGTAGGATTGGTTTCATACGCATCAGGTCCACGGATGCTCTGACCATTGCGGAACCATTCCACCGTCCACATGTCCCCCGTCGTATCAAGCACCACACTCAGAGTAACCACGCCTTCTTCCTTACTTTCGTGGTCCTGTCCCCCTTCTACGCCTGGCCCCAGGAATGTCTGAATTTCTTCGTTCTCCTCTCTGGCTCTGCTGACTCTTTGCAGTATCCAGGCAATTCCAGTCGTCCAAAACTGGTCATCATTCAATGAAGATGAGAGCACACGCGAATTACTGAATCCCAGGCCGAACCAGTCTGAAGTACCTGGAGGTAACTGGGGGTCAACATCCAGCGACAGGACATAAACCTGTCCGGCCATCGGGGTAAATGGCAGCCATGCCTGATATGTATAACCATCAAGGGTAGCAGAACTGACATTTCCATCCGCATTGAATACAGATGCTGCAACCCAAGTCTCCTGGCCGGG
>CAZJIR010000070.1:0-1277 GCA_964546095.1 uncultured Pirellulales bacterium | reverse complement strand
CCGGGACGCACATCCGGCGCAGTCCCGTTAAGGAGACCAGTCCCGCTAAAATCGTCCGAATAAATCGCTGTTAAACCTGCTGCCCGGCAAAATGGCGAACTCAACGCACAGATAAGGACTATCAACAATACTGCTCTCTTTAGTCCTTTACTTTCACACACGATAGACCTCCTTCCACAGGTGAAATGTAGTTTTATACTATATCAACCAGACAGCTTTGATTAGTGCATCAATCCAAATTTACGGTGCCGGCTCAGGTTCCGGCCTCGGAAGATACAACCGAATATCGTCAATATACATTTTCCCTGCGCCGCCGGCCGTTGTCGTGTCGCCCTTAGTGCCAATGCCTATAGCAATACTGTCAACATCGGTCAGGTCTATGCCCTGGTCGGCAAAATCCTGCATAGGAACAACCCATTCCGTCCATGCGCGAATCACTGATGCATTGGGGTCTTCGTGATAAATTACAGCAGGTTCACCGGTGCTGTTGGAAACAACCATATACATCGGCTGAGTAGGGTTGCTGACTATTCCAATATCCTGGTTCGTCCACACTGGTATACTCGTACCGGCGATAGTCACCTCAGAGAACGTGGCTTCACAAACCTCTTCGGCGTTATGCGCGGTCACTACCAGCCCTATATACATAGGAGTACTCATGTTGATTCTCTCGGATTCAACCGCTATCCATGTGTTGCCGTCGGCCGAATATGATGCCGAGATATTTCCACTTATATCACGCTCTATTCTCACCCACTGTGGAGCCGGAATATCGGCTATGTCTGTTGAAAAACTTTCCGCGCCCTGTGATGTACGTCGCTGGAAGGAAACACCCTCAGTCGCTGAAACAATCATCATCCCATGCGCAGAGTCCGCATCCAGGGTATTTCGAATCATAACGCCGGCCTTTGCCCAGCCATGTGTATTCTCAACGCTGTCGACCCTTGCAACAATCGAGCCGGTGCCGATTATCTCCATATAGGCGAAGTGGAACTCATCGGATTCGCCCCAGATATCCGCTCCGGAACCGGTCATCGTATAAGCTCCCGCCGGTTCTTCTATGAAGCTGCCGAGTTCAGGCGGATAACCTCTGAACCTCAGCGATAATAATTCTACACCCTGCCTCGTCCAGTCACGCCCCGAAATTATCGGCCTCGATGCTTCCGAATATCTCATATCATTGTCATAAAAATATGGCATCGACTGCTCACCGCTGTTGACAACCACGGTCTCAACGAAATGCTCTCCGAGTGCAAAGTTGGGATTTGGATAGCCCA
>CAZJIR010000069.1:0-9915 GCA_964546095.1 uncultured Pirellulales bacterium | reverse complement strand
TGCACGATTATGTGTTCGGTAAACCATTCATTGTCTTTGGCCAGTGACTGCCGTACAGCCTTTATGCCGTAAAGGCTTCCGGTTTTTCTCCAGTCGCTGTGCGTGTTGTTGACCTGGACTTCGTAGCCTTTTGACGGCCAGCCGGTCTCCTGATATTCAGAATGGAAATATAGTCCGGAGTTCGAGCCGGGCTTGGTCATAATGTCGGCTTTGAACTCGAAATTCTTAAAGTTCGCATCCTCAACCGGCCCGACATAGAAAAGATGGCTGCGGGGGCCATCGACAATTATCATACCATCACGGACACTGAAGGTGGCTTTGTTCTCGCTGGCCTTCCAGCAGCTTAGCGTCTTGCCATCAAAAAGATTTATCCAGCCTTTTGGCAGGCCGGCTGAACTCGGCAGGGGCCGAACCATAATGTTCTTGTAGTAAACGATACTCCCGGGGTCGTGACCCTGCAATGCAAATGTTCCGTTTGAGATTTTGCGACCGGACATTCCATCCGGCGGTTTCCAACCTTCCGGCTCGGTCCAGTCAACGGCAGTCTTGCCATTTACTTTGACCATTATTTTGTTTTCCATGACGATAATGTGTTCGGTGAACCACTCATTGTCCTTAGCCTGGCTTTTGCGAACGTCCTGAACCGCATAGAGTCCGCCGGTCTTGCGCCAGTCGCTGTGTGTGTTATTGACCTGTACTTCATAGCCTTTAGCGGGCCAGTCTGTATCCTGATACTGAGTGTGGAAGTAAATGCCGGAGTTGGAGCCCGGTTTGGTCATAACGTCTGCCTTGAACTCAAAGTTCTTAAAGTCGGCGTTCTCGACCATTCCAACATAAAAAAGGTGACTGCGAGGGCCCTTGGCGACTATCATACCATCCTGAACAGTGAAGGTGTCTTTATTCTCGCTGGCCTTCCAGCCGTTAAGCGTCTTGCCGTCGAAAAGACTTATCCAGCCTTCTTCCTGAGCGCCGGCCTCTTTTCCAAGAGCAAACTGACTGCTCGATAAAAGAACACAACAAACCATTAGCGCTAAACTTACTTTCTTTGCCATTTGATTTTCTCCTCAATTGTATATAGTTCGTATCAAGATAAGCATGCCCATTACGTAAACAGGCAAATTCCAAGTAACTTTCCCAGCAAATAACCGAACAATCCGTTCTACACTGTCCACGGGCTGCGCATCGGGCGCGAGAGCCGCCGGTTGGCAGCATTATTATTAACGAAATGTTCGTTTTTCGGGTCCCATCTGAGTTTTTGCTCAAGCCGTATGGCAATATCACTAATATGGCATATTATATCCGCCTGCACGGCCACGTCAATGGGACATATAGTTTCGGCCCGGCTTTTAACACAATCCAACAGATTTCTTACATGGTTACTGCTTTTATAAAGTTTAATTTCATTCGGCCCGAATTCCGTGGCCAGCAGCTTTTTCGGATAGGTATTAATGCCTGCGCGGTCAACGCGAACCCAGCCTTCGGTGCCTTCGAAGGCTGTGCCGTGAGTGGTTGTTCTTCCGTAGCGTTTCTGCCATTTTTCCGGAAAGGGAACGCCGGCAAAGTTCATTGTTAGGCCGCTGTCATACCTGCAGACAACATTCCAGTTCATAGCCGTGTTGCATACTCCTTTTGTCGGCCAGATACCTGCACCTTCGATTTCCAGCGGACAGGTGACTTTTTCGCCTCCACCCCACAAAGCGATGTCCAGCGGATGCACACCCCAGCCAGCAATGAATCCAAGGGCATAATCGGAGATGAACCACCAGAGCTTGTTAGAGCAGCGGTCTTTAGTGGAAGGAGTATAAGGAGCCGGGCCCAACCACATATCATAGTCAAGCCATTCGGGTACGGGCACGGGTTTCGGTGAGCCGCCCTGCTCGCTGCCGGGAGACCAGACATTTATGGTGTGCAGCTTCCCGATACGACCGTTCAGTACCAGCTCGCAGGCAAAATGGAAGTTTCGGTCCGAGCGCTGCTGTGTACCGAACTGAAAAACTCTTCCATAGCGATGCACCGCGGCGCGCAGAGCCTGGTCCTGGGCAAGACTCAATCCCATAGGTTTTTCCAGATAAACATCCTTTCCCGCCCTAACAGCCGCCAAAGCTACGGGAACGTGCCAGTGGTCGGGAGTAGCAATAAGAACAACATCAATGTCATCGCGTGCGATTAGTTCACGGAAGTCGTTGTAAACAGCGCATCCGGTGCTTTTATAATGCTCATTCACTAAGTCACCGGCCGTCTTGCGCACATGGCTTTTTACATCGCAGACCGCCACAACATGGGTATCCTTTTGAGCTAAAAAGTTTCGCATTACCGCCGTACCCTGAGAGCCAACGCCTATACAACCAACCGTGATTCGGTCACTCGCAGCAACACTGCCCGCTTTACCCAGCGCTGAAGAAGAAATTATATAAGGAAAACCTATCACTCCAATAGCTGTGCCTTTCAGAAAGCTACGGCGTGAAATAAGTTTGCTCGACTGCATGATTCAATTCCTCCAAACGATAACCCTATATTGCGTGTCATATTATTTAATGAAAAAAGCGAATACTAAAGTCTGACAAAATTAAGCGCCTTCGTCAAATTTAAATCTCCTCCGGTAATAAATCAAACTGCAAAAATTTATTGCTGCTGCTCTTTGGCTGGCCGTTTGGCCGGATTGAAACAGGTCAATGAAATAAGGATTAAAACCGAACCTGCAATAAAAAGTGTTGTTCTGCGGTTCGGCTCGCTGCATCGCGTGAGCCACTCGGGCAACATCGGCACAGCAGATTGGTCGTTTGTATTCTGCTTTAATGCATTACGAACAGCTTCTACCTGTTCTTTTGTTGCTTTGGGATAAACGGCGTTTGCATCTTCAGGCTCGGCGCCGAGCGTGGCGGGAGCAAGGCGATTAACAAGATTGGGGTCTTCTTCCAACTGCTTCAGCAATATATCGTAGTCGATGTTCAGAGATTCGAGACGATCGAGAGACTGCTGAGTCACTTTTAATAATTGCCTGTTCCTGTAGTACTGAACCAAATCATCGCAAAGAATGGAAAGGCCCATCGTTGCCGCACCGATGCTGAAAAAGATGACAAATAAAATCACCCTAATGATGTTTCGCCCTTGCATAGCATTTAAGTGCGTAAGCGCACAAGCTCCAAAGGGGCAGGTTTTCACATTATCTGCGTTCTCATGCTTTTGTGGTGTTTATTACTTAAACATAAAGCCGGCGTATTGTCCGGCCGGGCCGAGGTCTTCGCTAATCCTAAGCAGTTGATTGTATTTACAAATTCTGTCGGTCCTGCATAGTGAGCCGGTCTTTATCTGGCCGACACCCGTAGCAACGGCCAGGTCGGCGATTGTGGTATCTTCGGTTTCGCCGCTTCTATGGCTGATGACAGCGGTCCATCCGGCCCTTCTGGCCATATTAACCGCCTCGAATGTTTCGGTCAGCGTACCAATCTGGTTGAGCTTAATCAATATCGAGTTGGCACAGTCGAGCTTTATACCTTTAGCCAAACGTTTGGTATTGGTTACGAATAAATCATCGCCGACAAGCTGGATACGGTCGCCGATTTTTTTATTTAATTTCGTCCAGCCTGTCCAGTCATCTTCGGCCAAGCCATCTTCGATTGAAATGATTGGATATTTGTTCGCCCATTTTGTCCAGTGTTTGACCATTTCATCGGATTTGACTTTCTTCTTCGGGGCGGATTTGAAGAATTTGTAGGTCTTTGTTTTAGTATCGAACATTTCACTTGCGGCGGGGTCCAAGGCGATTGAAATATCTTTTCCGGGTTTGTAGCCGGCCTTTTTAATGGCATCCATAACAACTTCCAGCGATTCTTCATTGGTTTTTAGCGAAGGTGCAAAGCCGCCTTCGTCGCCAACCGATGTTGAGTAGCCTTTTTTTGACAGCACTGATTTGAGTGTATGGAAGGTTTCGGCTCCCATTCGCAGGGCTTCGGAGAAGCTCTTTGCGCCTATGGGCATAATCATAAATTCCTGGAAATCGACGTTGTTGTCTGCGTGCTTTCCGCCGTTTAGAATATTCATCATCGGGACGGGGAGTATATTTGCGTTGCATCCGCCCAGATAACGATACAACGGCAGGCCCGCCGAATCCGCAGCCGCTTTCGCAACCGCCAGTGAGACACCTAATATAGCATTTGCACCGAGCTTGCCTTTATTAGCAGTACCATCCAGCTCAATCATAAGGGCATCAATCTCTTCCTGACATCCGGCATCCAGACCAATTACCTCAGGAGCTATGATTTCGTTTACATTCTTGACGGCACCGGCAACGCCTTTACCCATATAACGTTTTGCTTTTTTATCGCGCAGCTCGACCGCTTCGTATGCGCCGGTGCTGGCCCCGGAGGGCACCGCCGCCCGGCCGTAAGAACCATCCTCGAGCAAAACATCAACCTCAACAGTAGGATTGCCGCGGGAGTCGAGTATTTCCCTTGCCGTTATGTCAATTATCGCCGTGAACATTACAAGTCCCTTTCACTTTGGCACGAAGATTATCATAAAGTATTTTAATTTTGACAGAGATTAACGACTTTTGCCGACCACGTCAAGCGCCGATTAGCAAGGCCACTGTAATATCATTTCCTGAAAAAATATTTTCTTGTCGCATTTCCACTCCTCATCCGCACTTATTAACGGAAGCGCTTCAATATAGAAAGGGTTTTCAGGTGCAGACATATGCCGAATTGGTAAGGGCTGTCTTAAGCGGCCAAAAGCAAGTTTTCGCAGTGCCTGTCAGATGTTAGGAATGTCCGGGTTTATTCTCTCGACATCGCTCAGGACGAATTTGCCTAGCTTTTTTGTGCTGAAAACGCTGTTTTAATAAAATTTTATTATATTTCTCGAAAAATTTGTAACTTTTCGGACGTTACCGCGTCTATAGAGGTAGAACGGCGGTTATTAGCCGTTTTAGTTTTTTTTGAACAATACGAACTCTGGTATGTAGGTAAAAAGTTAGCTTAAAAAAGAGTATTACATCCCCCTCCTCCTTAAAGGCCGATGTCCACCGAATCGGCCTTTTTTATTGCTTGCACATCGGAGAATGATTATCATATTTCATTATGAGAATACCGTTTACAAGATATGGTTGGCCGCAGGTGGTTATTTTCCCGGCGGTGGTGCTTGTGGTAATGGTTGCTATTCTGTTAGGTACAACAGCGTTTTTACAAGTCTGGGCCGTAATTTTGATAGAAACGCTCTTAGCTGTTATTTTAATATGGTCTTTGACGTTTTTCCGAGACCCTAAGCGCCGCTGTCCTTCGGACAGTAACCTGCTTTTGGCACCGGCAGACGGGCAGATCACCGATATCGGGACAGTTGAGAAAAATGATTTCATCGGTGGAACTGCTCTGCGAATCGGAATATTTTTAAGCATCTTCAACACTCATATTAATCGCGCCCCTTGTAATGTTAAAGTTGAAAAAATCACATATCGAAAAGGTAAATATAAAAACGCAATGAATCCGCTTTCCAGCCAAGTGAATGAGTCTAACGACCTGAGTTTGATTAGAACCGACGACCCACAAGACAAGCTGATTGTACGGCAAATAAGCGGGGCGATTGCCCGCAGAATAGTCTGCGACAAGACAGAGGGACAGGAACTGGCCGGCGGTGAAAAATTCGGGATGATAAAATTCGGCTCAAGAACAGAGTTGTATGTGCCATTGCGCGAAAATGCAAAGTGCCTTGTCCAAATTGGCGATAAAGTAAAAGCAGGCCTGACAGCTTTAGTCAAATACGAATAATAAATACGGGACATTAAATATGCCGAGAACAAAAAAAACCGAAGGTGCCAAAAAGAGGCTGCTGCGGCGCGTGCGGAAGCAAAGGTTGAAGTACATTACGATTCTGCCGTCGCTTGTCACAATTCTCAATGGCGCATGCGGTTTTGCGGCTATTGTCTTTGCCGGTAAAGGCGGTATCGCTTCGACAAACAGGTTCGGATTGTCTTATTTTTCAATTTCCGGTTATATGATACTACTGGCAATGATTGCCGATATGCTCGACGGCCGGCTGGCACGAATGCACCAAAGCACCTCCAGCTTCGGCGGCCAGCTTGACAGCCTTTGTGATGCAATTAGTTTCGGTGTGGCGCCGGCATTTCTTATGCTGAAAGTTCTTGAACATAAAATTTCAGGATTTGTCGGGCTCAATCCCACAACCGAAACTTTTCTGCAGCGTTTTATCTGGATGGCGGCGGCAGCCTACTTAAGCTGCGCAGTCATCCGATTAGCCAGGTTCAATGTGGAAAACGAGGAGGATGAATCCGCACATATGAGTTTTATCGGCCTGCCAACACCCGCCGCGGCAGGGGTGTTAGTCAGCCTGATAATACTCCATCAGGATACACTACCAACACTTAATGTAATTATTTACGCCCTACCGTTTTTGACGATGGGTATAGCGGTGCTGATGGTCAGCAGGATTCAATATCCTCACATCCTGAATCAGTACTTAAGAGGTAAAAAGCCATTCGGTTATCTCATAAGGGTACTGTTGCTGCTGGCTTTTGTTATCTGGAGTATACAGGCAGCCCTGGTGCTAATGTTCTGTGGCTTTGCGTCATCCAGCCTTGCGAAATGGCTTTATTACAAGGTGATTAAAAACAAACGCAACCTCTTATCGACGGCACATACAGCCTTAATGAATGCCGACAAAGATCAAAGTGTCAAAGAGGATGACATCGCGTGCCAAGTCGAAGAATAAATAAAGCACAAAAGAAAACAGAACAAATGCGATGTGCTCGCCTGTGATGGAATTTAAAGACGTACTTCAGGACAATCCGAAAGGCCAAGAATCATACTACGCCAGTTGCATATCACGCTGCCTGGCGCCGGATTGATTCATCTTATAATACCGCTCAACAATACCAATAAGCCGGGTCAAAACCTCACGACCTTCAGGGCTTGCTTCCAGTCCGACAATTTGCAATCCAAGAGAAGCACTCCTGCCATCTGCGGTTGGCAGGATATTTCTAATCTGGGCACTGACCAGCAACGGTGTTTCATAAGGCATAGGTGTAAAACGCATACCAACAAACTGACCTTTTTTTAAGTCCAGTTGTTCTGTGCAAAAAGTTCTGGTCATATTGCCTTCGGACTCGCGCCTGATAGACACAGGAGAGCTCGCTTCGTCCGGGTACGGAACTAAAACCTGAGCACCACCAGCGGAAATATCAACAAGCCTGCCCTGGCAATAATTGTGCACTTCCTCCATAGCATCCTGCACCTGTTTTTTTGCCTGGCGTCCGCTGCTGCTATGCCACAACACCACCTTCACCTTCATCGATTCAGGCACATCAACTCGGAAATAGCTTCTCCTCTGGACTACTTCAATCCGGTCCGGCACCACAAGTATCAATTTCCCGCCATAGTCCTGTTCTGTCCCGGGTTGGGAAGAAGGCTCAAGAGCAACCACTGTCGTATCAAAAACAAACTTGCCATATTCATACTTGAACGATATACCGACCGGCTGATCAACCTGTATATTTACCGGGTGTTGCTTCTTTCTCGTAGTAGCACTCTCAACGCTAAGTTTATTATCCGCAAGGCTGGTCAACAGCACCTTCGATACATGCCATCTGCCTTTAGACAAATATGACATAATGGCAGATATCTTTTTATTGGTCGCAGTTTGCAGGATTTTATATGACTCATCCCCGCGCAGCAGCATAACCTTATTTTTCATATCAACCTCTCTTACCCACAATATATATCAGTACTTTTTAGACTCTCCATGGGTCTTTTAAGCGCCTACTTTCCATGGAAGACTCTCTTTAAAAAGATACATATATAAATCGGCTATTGACAAACAACTTTTTACATTAAACTTACTGTAAATCCCATTCTACGGCAAAAAATTCTGAAAGTTTAAGGCGCCGACCCAAGCTTATTAGAGACAGTTCGCAGGTCCTATAAACATAGTTTTTTAAGGCAAAAGAACAGAATTAAAAGTGTAAACTTGCAAAAAATACTCCCTGCAATTACTATTACTTCCTATATGGAAAAAAGTTACGATATAAGAAGGAAAGGGGGCGATAAAATAGCCCTTTTGGGCCTTTTTATTCTCGCGTTGCTAATCGCCCGCCTTATAGTCGCTTCAAAGTCTGCGCTTGTGCTATCGGAGCCGATAAAATTAACTCATGCAGGTTTATCGGTATCAATGCCGGCAGGCAACGGCTGGAAAAGTGAAAAGCAATGGAAGTATCATGAAAATGCCTTCTCTTTAAGCAGTAATTTCGCCGCCGGTTCCAACAATCCTACCGCCCGGGCTTACTGTCGTTATCTTTTAGCAGCCGAGACAAGTTCCACACAGATAAAATTTGAGCAAAAAGCCTCTGAATTTAACGGCGAGATTGTAAAAACGGACCAGACAAATACAGAAGTACTAACTTTCGATTGGGCGCTCATAGAAAAACCGAAAACATCGCTCAGTTTGATTTTCGGCACTGCAAAGTTACCAAACAATCGTCAGCTCGATATAGAAGTGCACCAGATTATGAACGATTCTGAGATGGCGGAGCAGGCATTCACACGCATTGTAAAGAGTCTGAATTTCAAAGACAACCAATTGCTCGAAGCCGGTACTCAAATTATCGCAAAAATTAAAAGCAGAGGCATTGATACTTTTTTAGAGAACCAGAACCAGAAAGCCTTTTTCCTGCTTAAAGATTCAAAGCTGCGCACCATCGGCTTTACAATGGACGTTATTGTCGATTCCGGCCGGACCGAGCAACCAAATATCCAAGCAGCCGGCTTTCTTTATATAAGAGAGCGATATGCCTTAGAGCAAATAACAACTTTTCAGGGCCGACATAATCTCGAGGAGTTTGTATGGAAGAGTGAGATTTCCGACAAAACCGGCAGTAATGGCACGGAGATAACCTTAGACCCGGACGGTCTGATGACAGTCAGTAAGTCCGGCTCAAGGCCTAAAATTTACAATCTCAGCCCTACAGCAATACCGGAGATTTTCATCGAGCAGCTTCTCGGCCAGATACTTGACAGTGAAAAAGATGAAATCATCGTGGACATAATTGAAACCGACGGCAAAATTACCCCGATGCTTGTCACCGAAATTGAAGCTAAAAAAGATACCACCGCCGGAGAAGCCACTTATTTGTTAAAGCTTGAGTCTCTGGATGGGCGGGGTTATTCCGAACAGGTTTTTCTTAACGACCAAAAGCAAATTTTCAAAAAGTTATTACAACAGACAGATACATTCATACTCGAAAGCACTACTTCAGAAGACATAATAAGAAAATTCCCCGAACGGGCTGATTACATTTTGCAAATAAACAAAATATCGAAATAGACAAACACATATCCCGACCAGGAGAAAGTATGAATATGGAAAAAGTAAAATCAAAACAAACACACCGTAAAATAAAAAGCCGGATAACTCGAAATATGCTTTCAACTTTCTTTTACCTGTTGTTTTTTTGTCTCTTTATTACAGGATGTATGACCGGCTCTGTAGGCCGGGGCGGTGCCGGTCGCTATGATACAGCGAAGTGGAACAATATGAAACTGTGGTATCGCCAGCCGGCACAGGAATGGACCGAAGCGCTGCCCGTTGGAAACGGCCGTCTTGGGGCAATGATTTTCGGGCAGGTAAAAAATGAGACCATCCAGTTTAATGAAGATACCTTATGGACAGGGATGCCACGCTATTATCATAATGCCGAGGCCCACAATTATCTGCCGAAAATCCGTAAATTATTGTTCGAAGGCAAACAGCGCGAGGCGGAAGACTTGGCGATGGAAAAATTTATGAGTGTGCCCCTTCGTCAGGAAAAATACCAGCCATTCGCCAAAATATATCTCCATTTTCCCGAACTCTTTCCGCTCGAAGAAAAACAAAGTCAGTATCGGCGGGAGCTGGATTTGGATACGGGTG
>CAZJIR010000068.1:0-9979 GCA_964546095.1 uncultured Pirellulales bacterium | reverse complement strand
CGCCAATCGCTATTAGAATTGCAGAACACTTAATAAGGAATATCTAAATGGGAATAGATTCCAAGATTGAATGGACAGAATCGACGTGGAATCCGGTGACGGGCTGTACGAAAGTAAGCTCCGGGTGTCTTAATTGTTACGCGGAGCGTATGGCTTTACGGCTAAAAGCGATGGGCCAGAAAAATTATCGTAACGGCTTTAATGTCACATGCCACCCGCACGTACTTGGTATGCCTTTAAAATGGAAAAGGCCGCAGATGGTTTTCGTCAATTCAATGAGCGATCTTTTTCATAAAGATGTGCCGGATGATTTTATACTGGATATTTTTTCCACAATGCAACAAGCACAACAACATCAATATCAAATTCTGACAAAAAGAGCCGAAAGACTGGCGGAGCTGTCGCCTGAATTACCCTGGCGGGAAAATATATGGATGGGTGTTACTGTTGAATCTGCGGATTATAAATGCCGAATCGATTATCTGAGATATACGGGAGCGCATATTAAATTCTTATCACTTGAGCCGTTATTAGGTGATTTAGGAGAACTTAACCTTGATGAGATTGACTGGGTAATTGTTGGTGGAGAATCCGGGCCCGGAGCAAGACCAATGGAAATCGGCTGGGTTAAGAATATAAGAGAACAATGCCTTGCTCGAAAGGTACCATTTTTCTTTAAGCAGTGGGGTGGCATAAATAAAAAGAAAGCCGGCAGACTATTAGACGGCAGAACCTGGGATGAATGGCCAATTGGTTTTCAAGATAAAATGTTTGCTTGAGGCTATTCTTCAAAACAGAAAGTCTGTATTGGTTAAAGGCCATTCTGCAATGCTATTTTTATGGTAGGGGCCAGTTTTCGGATGGTGTTCGGGCGGAGTTCATAAGCTTTTCAATCTTTGCAACTATTTCAGGGTGATGTTCGGCAATATTGTTTTGTTCTGCAATGTCGTCTTTCAGATTGTAAAGCTCTATCGGGCCGGCAGGTTCTTTGGCTACGTTCAGGCGGACGCCCTTCCAATCGCCCAAACGCAGAGCCTGCTTTTTGCCCTGCTCGTGGAATTCCCAGTAAAGGAACTCGTGTTTTTTTTGTTCTGAGTCCCGGCCAAGAAGCGTTGGGAGTAAAGAGATTCCGTCAATACCTTTCGGGCTTTTTACAGCCGCCAGGTCACAACAGGTGGGCAGGAAATCCCAGAACGCCGAGATGTGGCCGGTAGTCGAGCCAGCCTGTATTTTGCCCGGCCAGCGGGCAATCATAGGCACGCGGATGCCGCCTTCGTACAAGTCACGTTTAATGCCTTGCAGCGGCCCGGAACTTCTAAAAAAGCGCGGGTCGGCACCACCTTCTCTATGAGGGCCATTATCACTTGAGAACATTACAAGCGTATTGTCATTCAGGCCAAGGCTATTGAGCTTATCCATTAGTCTGCCGACGTCACGGTCCATCCGAGTTATCATAGCGGCGTGGCCCTGCTGGGCCTCGGGCCAATCCCAGTCGGCGTATTGTTCAAGCGAAGGAACCTCCATGCCTTTGTTGCCAGCCTCGTTATTGGCGTGCGGGATTGTATAGGCCAGATATAAAAAGAAAGGTCCGTTTTTGTTCTTTTCGACGAAAGTCAGGGCCTCTTCGGTGAATAAATCGTGCGAGTACTCAACTCGTTTGGTTGCGACGCCGCCAGGCGAGCGGTCACGTCCATCAATGTTGTGATTGACCTCGTTTGCAAGCTCGACCTTCTGTTCGTTGCGCCAGAGGTAACCGGGGTAGTAGTTATGTGCGTGTCTCTGGTTGAGGTAGCCGAACCAGTAATCGAAGCCCTGCCTGTTGGGGATGCCTGTAGTTTCAGGCTCACCAAGTCCCCACTTGCCTATTATGCCAGTAGTATATCCGGCTTGTTTGAGCAGCTCGGCAACGGTGACATCGTCCGGCCTGAGCGGTACGCGGGCGTTGCCGCGGACAAGGCAATGGCCTGTGTGCAACCCGGTCATCAACGAACACCGCGATGGAGCGCAAACCGTACTGCCGGCGTAATGGTCGGTGAAGCGCATGCCCTCGGCGGCCATCTTGTTTATGTTTGGTGTTTTGATTCTCTTTTGGCCATAGCAGCCTAGGTCCCCGTAGCCTAAATCGTCGGCAAGGATAAAGATGATATTCGGCGACTTTGTTTCCGTCATAGTTGGCTGGTCTTTGCCTGTACAGCCGGGCAGCAGAGAAGAGATTCCAGCCGAAGCTGCGGCTAGACCCGTAATTTTGAGAAAGCTTCGTCGATTTAGTCCGGGTTGTTGCGGAGGTTGTTTTGTTGTTTGATTACTCATAAGGACAGCTATGATAAATGATAAATTGCAAATAGTAAATAACAAATGTGTGTCAACCGGGTGGGTTCGGTTTTCTTTTTTAATTACGGTGGAGTCAGGCCTACACCAGAACCGTACTTTTTTGCAGCATCCTGTCTAATATAGTCCATAATTTGAACGAAGTGAACGGCAGGCTCAATCCGTTTTTTTCTTTCTTTTTTGTTCGGATAGACGACTTTGAGGATTTTCTTTTTTTCCATCTCTTTAGGTTCGATTTCGAGTTTCACTGAGAATTTGTATTTGTCAAGAAAATCAAGAGTGGGAACCGGGTATGGTTTGGGCTTTGCATCCTGGCATTGAGCTATGCCGTGAACAATCCAGGGTGTGACGAAGCCGTCATTCAGACCGAGGTCGAAATTTCTCTTTTTCATTTTAACAAGGAATAAAAAACCATCTGAAAACCACTGCCCTTTTACCGTTTCGGCCGCACGCATCGCAGTGTCTTTTGATTGAATCTTCAGACTCAGGAGTTCCTGCTTAATGGCCAACGTCATCGCTACATCGTATAAATATTTATTGTCCCTGAGGACCTTAACTGCGATGTGCGTACCAAGAAGATTCGAATACGGATCTTCCCATGAGAATGCGGAGGGAAATTCCGGATATATTTTGATGCTGCTCCAACCAAACCATGTGAGGATTTCATGCCAAATACTTGCTGTGTAGGCGAAGTATTGTCCCAGTCCAAGGGCGATTTCACGAGCATTGCGCTCTCTGGCGTCCTTCGACAGAACCTCCCAGTAGTCCGGATAGGTAATGTGTACATGATATACCGAAGGCTCCTTGAGCTTGAATGTAAAATCTGTTTTGTTTTTCTTTATTTGCTTGAGGGTTTTTATTGTGAGAAATGCGGTCCAGTCGGCAGTTTTTCGTAAATGAGCAATGTCGATATGCCCGCCTCGACAGGTATAAATGATGCCGTTTCCTTCCGACCAGCCGTTATTGTATCCGTGTTTTGATAAATCGCCGGGGCCTATAAAGTTCGTGCCGAGCGTCGAGCTGGCATAGGATGCGGTTCGAATTCGCGGAGGCTTTTTAATGTCCTGTTGGCCGGCGAACATTCGGTTGTGCAGACAGCCTGTCTGGAAGGTTATAAGGCAGCAGAGCAGCAAGGCAGCAAGAGCTTTTTTGGCAAAATGGTTGCGGTTCTTTTCCATTCAGGGATTCTGCTTTTTAATAGCAATAAATTATGTTTTTGTATTTCCGCGCGGACCCAAATGGAGAATCGGAAATAAAAGCGACCTGCTTTACTTTATTCTTCGATTTCCAGGGCCGAAAGGTGAGATTTTCAACTATATATTTTAGGGTAGGATTGAAATCAATCTTGGCGTGATAAAGTAATTTTTGTTGTTATCAGGCTATTAGAGCCGAAGAAATAACTAAACAGTTTTATTTTAGCCGGCGTGGAGAATTATTGGTTTTCTGCGGGCGCAAGGGAATTTGGTGATTACAACATCAAGTGATAATCCAGTTGCCGATTGTATAGCGATGGTTGTTATTGTTTTGATGGCTGTCGGTACGGTCTTTGTGTTCTCGGCCAGCGCCAATGTCGGGCAGGATATCGATTTGCAGAGATTTTACGATTATCAGGGCCTGCGGCAGCTTTTATTTTTCCCTCTGGCGTGTTTGGTTATGTACATTGTTTCTTCCTTTAATTATCGCAGGCTTAGCCTTGATGACGGCTGGTTGAAGGCTCCGACCAGCTATTTAATAGTCATCAGCATTTTATTGCTTATATTCGTTTTGTCGCATCGATTCTATCCGTTCTTCCCGAGATTAGTGCCCAAGATAAATCAGCACTATCGCTGGTTGAAGATTCCAATCGGGCCTATATCGGTGAGTTTTCAGCCGTCGGAGCTGGCGAAGTGGGCGGTTGTTTTGTTCTTAGCCGCCGTGTGCTATAAGTGCGGTGACGATATTAAGTCGTACTGGAGAAGGTTTATACCTATCTGCTGTATTGTTGGTGTGGTGGTTGTGCTTATAATTGTCGAGGATTTCGGCACGGCTGCACTGATATCACTTCTGGCTTTTCTGATGTTAATCATTGGCGGTGTAAGTCTGTGGCATATCCTGCCGCCGCTGCCGTTTGCGGCTTTGGCTTTTTATATAGTGATAAGACAATCACCTGCGCGGATGCAGCGGATAATTGCTTTTTTGAATCCTGAGAAATGGGCCGATTCGATTAATTATCAGCCTAACCAATCGCTGATTGCTCTTGGTTCCGGTGGTCTCTGGGGGAAAGGATTAGGTAAGGGAATCAGTAAATACGGGCATCTGCCGGAGGATACGACCGATTTTATTTTTGCGATAATCGGCGAAGAGCTCGGTTTTATCGGCAACGCGGCAGTCATTGGATTGTTTATCGTTTTCGTATGGCTGGGGATTTTAGTGGTTGTGCGATGTAAGGACCGCTTCGGGCAGATTCTGGCAGGCGGGATTGTTCTGACAATTGCGATTCAGGCGGCGCTTAATATCGGTGTAGTGACGGTTGTTTTGCCTACGAAGGGTTTGCCATTGCCTTTTGTCAGTGCCGGCGGGACGAGTATGCTGCTTTCGGCCGCTGCGGTCGGCGTACTGTTGAACATTGCCAGACAATCCGCCTCAAAGCCCTGCCAGCCGGAGGGTGAGTTAGCTTCCTGAAGACATCCACGGGAGCCTTGTGAAACTCAGGGTTTTTGCTGCTTCCGTAATTTGCCATCCCGTACCGGCTCGCCGAAGTCGGGAGTGCCATCGGGTTTCCATCCGAGTATTTGCACACGTGTGTGACGGTCCGGATTTTGCAGAGGGTCGCCCTGAATATCCTTGTAGTTGCGGGCGTGGTAAATCATCAGGTCGATTTTTCCGTCGGGTGTGGTGGTGAAGCTGTTGTGCCCGGGGCCGTATTGGCTGTTGGTCGGGCTGCTTTCAAAAACAGGTATGGGTGATTTTGTCCACGACTTTGCGTTGAGCAGGTTGGCATTTGCGGGGGCGGTGAGCAGGCCCATGCAGTAGTTGTGGTCGGTTCCGCTGGCGGAGTAGCTGAGGAAGACGCGGTCGTTGCGGATGATGGCGGCGGGGCCTTCGTTGACTCTGAAACGGATAATCTCCCAGGGATAATCCGGCTTGGTAATCATTACCTGCGGGCCGATGATTGACCATGGATTGTTCATACCGGCGATGTACAGGTTTGTATTGCTGCCGATTTTGGGGTCGTGCTGGGCCCAGACGAAGTAACGGACGCCGCGATGCTCGAATGTTGTGGCATCGAGAGAGAATGATTCCCAGTGTGTTTTGAGCTGGCCTTTTTCAATCCATTCGCCTTCGAGTGGATTCGGAGCGGCACACTCGAGAACGTACATTCTGATAGCCCAGATATCGTCGGCTCGGCCGGCCCGAAGTAGATGTACCATTTGCCGAAAATGTGATGTATTTCCGGCGCCCAGATATGGTAGCTCATCGGGCCTTCTTCGTGCTTACGCCATATCACATTAGGCTCGGTTTTTGCGAGATCGGCAATGGTTTTCGCGCGGCGGAGCTCGATACGGTCATATTCGGGGACGGTGGCTGTGAAGTAATAGTAGCCGTCCGTGTGGAGCGTGCACCAGGGATCGGCGCGCTGTTCGATAAGGGGATTTGAGATTCCGGCGATAGCTTTGCGTACAGGATTTGGTTTTAGCAGGGCGCAGGACGAGGTGGACAAGGAGAGTATAACCAGAAAAGCGTAGAACAGAGCAAGCCGCAATCCGACTTTGCGGATAACAAAAGTGTGGCGAACGTGTTTCGAACTCATGTACTTTTCTCCAATAGTTCCCGTGTGAAGGGAAGCCGGGGATTCATGTACGTTTACTGTTTACCGAATGTTTATTTATATTTTAGTTATCGCCTAATCGCTCCTTTCATAAGGGTAAAGGAATGCGGCGGAAATGAATATTCAAAGCTTTCTCCCGATGCGTTTACATCAGGTTTTTGTACGGTCTTTACCGTCACTTTGTCGAAATCATTTACTGATTTAATGTCCGGCCCGTTGACTTCGTAAACTTTAAATTTACCTGTAAACCGGCCTTCCTGAGAGATTATCCGGGTCGTGATGGCTTTCTCCTTATTTCGATTGACGACGCAAATCGTAAGTTGGCCGTTGTCGTAGGCGGCCGATACATCGAGGTAGGGCACATTCTTCTGAACGGTTGTTGTTTCCCCTAAGCCAAGAAAGAATTTCTCGGTGTCATAGGTGTCGCAATCAACAAAGACATCCAGTGAAGTACCGGAAACATTCTGAGAGAACAGTTGCAGGGGGTAATAGATAGTTTGTTTGAAAAGGGTCTGCTCATTTGTGAAAATTGGAGCTATTACGTTGACCAGCTGGGCCATGTTTGCCATTTTTACAATGTCTACATTTCGCACGAATACGTTCAAAAACCCTGCGATTACCAAAGCATCTTCCAGATTGTAGTGCTCCTCCAGAGCGCGTGTTCCCCTCATGGAATCTCCGACTCTGGCGCGGTACCATACGTTGTACTCGTCCCAGGCGATGTATATGGGGTCGCGGTCGCCGCGATCGGCAATGACCATTTCTCTGTCAATCATGCCTTTGACCACCTTAGTGCGCTGCTCGCAAACAAGTGGTGTCGACAGGAAATTGTAATAGTTATTATCAGGATTACCCACGTAGATATGAAGTGCAATGTAATCCACTACATCCCTTAGTTCGTGTAATACTGCGCTATTCCATGCATCGGGGTCGGCGCTGGGGCGATAATTCGACGAGCCGGCGGCAATCAATTTGATATCGGGCGAGGTAAGCCTCATCAGCTTTGCGGCCTCGCGGGCTTTTTTGCTGTAGTCTTCGGAATTAAGGTGACCCATCTGCCAGAAGCCGTCCATTTCATTTCCAAGACTCCAGTACTTAATATTATGCGGCTCAGGGTATCCGTGCCTGCGCCGGAGCTCGGCGTAATACGGGCCTTCCTTGACGTTGCAGTATTCCACCCAGCGTTGTGCTTCCTCGATAGTGCCGGTGCCCATGTTCACGGCGAAATAGGGTTCAGTGCCAATCTCTCTGGCAAATTCCATGAATTCGTTAGTTCCGAATTCGTTCGTTTCCAGCCTTGCCCAGGCAAGCTCCATCCTTGGCCTTCTTCGGGAGCCTACTCCATCCAGCCAGTGATAGTTGGAGACAAAGTTGCCTCCCGGATAACGGGTGATAGTGACATTCAGGCCCTTTACCGCTTCCAACACGTCTTTGCGAAAACCTTTATCATTGGCCTGTGACGAATCGGGGTCGTAAACTCCGCCATAAACGCATCGTCCGAGGTGCTCGACGAAGTTACCATATAGGTTTTTGTTGATTTGGCCGATTGTCCGGTCGATGTCGATTTTTATCCGGGCCTCCGTATCAGCGGCCAGTGACGAACGTGCCGTGAGAGAGCCAACAAGTACACAGAGCACTGTAAGAACCAACACCGTTGTTTTTTTCATTTTCATAATCTCTTCTCCTTTTCTTAATTGTGAATTCTTCTTACCACCTTATTCTTACAAACAATTTATTTGTTTTTTCGGAGCACAGGGTTACGGCAGCTCGCCGACTCGCGGCCAGCCATCCTCCCACACCATAGTTGATATCTTTAATTCAGACCTGCCGGTTTGGCCGTGGTAGGCGTGGAAGAGGAGGTAATCTCCGTTGGGTTCATGGAGCACAGCGGGGTGGCCGGGCCCACGCCAGTTCGGTGTTGTGGCTTCAATTACAAGGGTTCCGCCGCCTTCTGTCATAGGCTTGCCGTCCTTATCTACGTACGGGCCTGTGATTTTGCGGGAACGGCCGACAACGACGTTGTATGTGCTTTTGACCCCGCGGCAGCAAAAATCAAAGGATACGAACAGGTACCAGTAGCCGTTATGCTTGATGATAAACGGTGCTTCGATAGCACCTTCGACCGGCGGGGTCTGATGTTCACTTGTTCGAGGCCGTCTTGCGAGAGAGTACAGCGTAGCATCCTCAGTGGAGAGCTTGCCGGTTTTAAAATCAACACGCCTCATTTTAATGCCGCTCCAGAAGCTTCCCCAGCAGAGCCATACGTTACGCTTGTCCTTGAAAATAAGATTGGCGTCGATGGCGTTCCAGTCGTCTTTGCCCTGAGTTGAGCGCACCACCATCCCATGGTCCTCCCACTTGTAATCAGGACTGTTGGGGTCGAGCGTTTTGTTCGTGACCAGCCCGATAGCGGAATTGTTTTTGCCGAAGGTGGAAACCGAGTAGTAGAGATGATACTTGCCATTGTAGTGGGAGATGTCCGGGGCCCAGGCGCCTCTTGTTCCGGGGATTTCCTTCGGGGCCCATTCGGGAAGCTTATCAAATACGTACCCGCAGGCAGTCCAGTTGTATAAGTCCTTCGAGCGGCGAATTGGTATAATGCCTGAGCGGCGGCCGCCGGTAGAGAATATATAGAATGTGTCTTCGTGCCTGATGATAACCGGGTCGTGCACCCTTAAATCACCCTCAAGCTCAAAAACTTCCGGTTCTTTCTGGACTTGATGTTCTGCGGTATTACGGCAGGATACTCCAAAGGTCAAAACCGTTAACAGGACGGCGAGGCAGATATTTTCTTTCGTGGTTAAAATTTTGAAGGACAGTTTGGCTACTGACTTGTGTTTCATTCTCTTTACCCTACCCATAAAATGAAAACTAGTATTGCGATAATAAACCTAATAAGTTTACACCAGTTTAAGAGTCGTGTCAAATATTTTGGAGGTGTTCGTATCGGTTCGACGTCGTAGTTCTGCCGGAGGACAGAATACGGAAAAATTAAAAGTTAAAGCGTAAATATCAAAATCACAATGTAAGAATCAAAAATAAAAAGAAATTGGTGGTGACGGATACTCGATACTTGATGCTCGATTCTTGACGACGGTCATTTAGAAGGTAAGTTGAAACATGTATACTCTCCATGATACAGCTTAGCAGCGTTATCGTATGCGAGAGCGATCTCTATCACCTCCATATAATGGGCAGGGCCGTGTGCAGAAAGAGCAATTGTTCAGCCTGAACGAAGCACATGTGTCAACTCAATAATAGTTGATAGTTGATTTGGTATCATTCCTAAGAACATATTTAATAAAACAATGTCAAAACTGCTGTCATCAAAAGGTAATCTCTCAGCGTCTGCGTGAATGCACTTGTTAGGCTCTTGTATTTATATTTATGAAATGTATCGTCCTAAACTCTGATCATTTATCCTTCATTATGTATAGATAGTTTTTTTCGTAGCCTTACGAAGGAAATAAGAGCGCAAATTCCAGCATTCGCAATAAAAACAATAGCAATGATTCGCACATCACCTTCAACTAATCCACCGCCACCAAGAACATAGCCCAGGAAAGCAACTCCTTGCAGAAAGGTAACAAAAACTGCAGAATAGCCCCATAAAATCGGCCTAAAATAAGAAAGAAAACATGTGACTAATGGGATAAGGGCCAACGTGTTAACAAAAGGTGTCATATCTTGGTTAATAATTCCAAATAGGATTGCTTCCACCGCTAAAATACCGCCAACTAAGAACCAAATTCGGTCAAATCCTCCTATTACAGCTTTGGCAGAGGTAGGCGGCGCAGAAACAATGTCAAGTTCGTCCTGTGGGGAAGATTCTGGTGTAGTCTT
>CAZJIR010000067.1:0-10116 GCA_964546095.1 uncultured Pirellulales bacterium | reverse complement strand
TGTTCTCTTGCTTCAATTTCTCATTAGCGGTTCTTAATTCGTCGTTCTTCTGCCGTAGCTTTATACTTTTGATTTGTAAATCAGTGATCTTCTCATTAAGGCTATCCTCCGAGCGCCTATTCTTGGTAAATACCCAGATCAATAGTATGACTGCTGCGACTAGGGCAATCATCGCAAACAACGTTAAAAATCCCATGGCTGAAGAGTCAGAAGTGCCAGAAGCAAATGAATTCCTGACAGCTCTCAGCGGATTACTCTGTCTTACAGCTAAGGGGATAATATATAATCCTTGTATGGCTATGCTTTCTGTTATCATATCGTACCTTTATAATCTTATCGGTTCAAAATGTGGTGTACTTTGGTTTTTTCGTGTACTGGCAAATTTTTTATACTACTTTATAGCAAGCAAGTGGTAATTAGCTTATTGGACTTAAGAGGATAGGAATATCTGCCAAAATCACGCTTTTACACTGCTTTTGTCCAATACTTTCCGAATAATTTTGGCTATCTCTTGCTTGCTAATGGGCTTCAAGATAAACTCTTTTATGCCTATGCTCTCGAGCTCCTCGGGACGGACGTTCTCAGGAAATCCGGAACATAAAATTATTGAGATATCGGGCCTAATCGAGATTAGCTTACTGGCCAATTGTGTACCCGTCATATTTGGCATAACCTGGTCAGTTATGACGAGATCGAACTTGTCAGGTTCCTCCTGAAATGTCTCCAGGGCGTCGATGCTGTTGTTCTTGGCAACAACATCAAATCCAAGCCGTCTTAATATCTGCCCTGTGACATCAACCATAATTTCTTCATCGTCCACTAAGAGTATCACCTCGTTGTCCTTATTGGTCGACTCCGATGGTTGAGGTTCCTGAATCTCAACACTTTCAATCTTGGGAAGAAATATGTCAAAGGTCGTGCCTTCGCCTGGGGTACTACTAATAGTGATTGCACCATCATGGCTTTTGATAATTCCGTGAACTACGGAAAGCCCGAGTCCGGTCCCCTCATTTACTTTTTTTGTGGTAAAGAACGGTTCAAAGATTCGTTCTATAACTTCTTTTTCCATTCCACAACCGGAGTCGCTCACGCTGATCTTCACATAAGGGCCCGGCCTTAAATGCTCTTCCCCAATTCTGGTTTCCGATTCGAAATTAACATCATCAAGGCTAACTTCCAACAGACCACCTTCCTCGCGCATAGCATGCGAGGCATTTGTACACAGATTCACCAGAATCTGATGAATTTGTGTTGGGTCGGCCAGAACTATACTGGAATCTGCATGAATCTTTCGGCTTATCTTGATTGTTGCAGGCAGGGATGACCGAAGCATTCCAAGAACTTCCTTAATGATAGAGCTAACCTGTACTGGTTCTTTGTTTTGTATCTGTTGGTCCTGATCTTTTCGGCTAAATGTTAAGATTTGCTTCACCAGTTTTGTTGCACGGTTAACGCAGGATAGGATTTGCTCCAGATTATCTCGAATGGGACTATCCTCTGGAAGGTCTTCAAATGACAATTCCAGGTAACCTTGCATCGCAGCCAGAATATTGTTGAAATCGTGCGCAATACCTCCTGCCAGTGTACCAATGGCATCCATCTTTTGTTTCTGGCTGAGTTCAAGTTCCAATTCTATCTTTTCCTTTTCAGCTTTTTTACGCTCGGTAATATCAAGGCCGTAGGCATTTACGTAACCTGATTCAGCTACAGGTTGCAGCGTTATGAAAAACATACAGCCATCGTCGCAATTCAACTCGTATGTTGCACTGCCATCTGAACTATAAACTTCCTCTATCCTCTTGCGCCAAAGCTCAGGCAAAAGCTGACCTTCTTGGATTTGCCATGTCTTGAGCACAGGCGAGGCGGCATCATTCGCATAAAGAATTTTACAATCTTTTGATATTCTCAGGACGGGATTAGGATCTTCGCTCGGAAATTTAGCCAAATTCTTAATTTCTTCAATTGCTCTTTTGTTCTCAGTTATATCTCGAATTATCCCTTGTACAATCTCTTTATCATCCACCTGCATTGTAGAAAGGGAAATGGTTACTGTTCGAGTTTGTCCGCTTTTCGTCAATATCTCTGCTTCGATATTCCTGTTGGGATTCTTGCCGGATTCATCCAATAAACTATGATAGTGTTCCGCCTTGTCTTCTGGATATAGTGTTGTATGATGCTGACCTATGATTTCCTTTCTACTTTTTCCAAGGAGTTCCTCTGTTGCCTTGTTGCAGTTTGTGATAACGTCACTCTCGACGTCTATCCAAACAATAGCATCCTGCGCATTGGCAAATGCTAGTCTGAACTTGTTTTCACTCTCTTGTAAAGCCCTATTCGCTTTCCTATACTCAGTGATATCGGATGTGATATGAACAGCCCCGACAAGATGCCCATCGTTGTTTATCAAAGGATCTACTTTAATATTTATCCACCTGTCATCTAATTGAAAATCTGTTGTCTCGCTGCGGCGAGTTTCACGCATCCGCACAAGAGGACACCTACTTACTGGTTTTGATGAACCGTGGAGGAGTTCACAGCAATTTTGACCAATAATTTCGTTGTACGGTTTTTTTAAGAATCGTGTCATGGCGTCGTTACATTGGAGTATTTTGCCGCCACTCTTATCAATGATACAAACGCCATCAGTGATGGCATTGAAAGTCTCTTGCCATTCTCGAATAAAAGCGTTAGGCTTCTTTTTTATTTCTGTGCGTTTTTGAGGTTGTTTTCGCATTTTTATTACAACGAACCAGGCAACTGCAATCACCAGCAAAACGATACCAACTACAGTAAAAGTGTCTCGAACCTTTTTCCAATGTTTATCACACTGATCTTCTAAAGCTTTACGCATATTGCTGACGAACGCTTTCATTCCTTTATTATATGCTTGCCTTTGCTCTTCATACTCCGGGCTTTGGAGCAAAGCAGCGGCGTGGTCATGCTTTCCCTGATGCACCAAACCAAGAGCCTCGTTCTCCATCTTGTCAAGCTTGTCGTCGACAAAGACAGTTAAGATTGTCCCTACTTTTATGGCATCATTTTCAGAAACACGCTTGATCTCCTCGATGGTGGCTTTTATTCGTGGGCCAATCTCTTTATGCTGTTTTACCCACTTCAGATTTTGGGTGGTCGCGGCCATCTTCGCTGACATGGCGAGCACCTCGTCACGATGCATAGTCGAATCCCCTAATCTGGTAAACTGCTCAATTTGAGCTTTAATGGCCCTAATATACACGTATGAATTCCAAGCTTGCCAGGAAGGTAACGGAAGTATTATTGCTGCGACCGACAGGAGCAACAAACATCTCTTTAAAGTGAATGTGCCGGTCTCTCGAGCGTTAGACTGGGATGCAATGCTCGTTTGTTTGTTTGATTGTCTTCGACTGTTCATTTCTAAGTCTTTTTATTCTTGCGGTTATCTGTAGTCTTGGTACCCAATGCGGTCAAACCATTAGTTGAACCATCCTAATCATGCGTATCTATTTCTAATGGTATATTTTCCATAGCGCCCCCTTTTTGACACATTTCAAATCTGCTTGTGAAAGCGATTTTTTTCTGCTGATAGGCTCACACCATTGAATATATCGTGCTAAATAAGGTCATAAGACCATTGAACGATGCCGGAACTGTCAAAATCTTTCCCAACAATTAGATAGGGGAATATAGCGAGTCTTGGGTGCTTTTTTATAGGGCGTACTTGGACACATTTCAGAATCTCCACTATCTATCGGACTAAGTTTCTTGATTATCAAGTGGCTTAGGCGTTTTATGCTCTGGTTTTGTAAACCGGTGGTTGTCGGTTTGAATCCGATCGTTGTTTTTTAATTGATTTTTGGAGTTTGGTATATCGGCTGTTCTAATTTTGGAAGGTCAGGAAATACATCTGATACGGCTTCGTTGATGAGCCGGTGGTTCTGTATATTAAGCGCAGCGGCGTGGCCGGCGTCAACAGCGGCAAAAGCATCGACGCCGAGTGAGGCAAGCTCTCTGACAAAAGGCAAAGTTGTATTGCATAATGCTTGGCTGGATGTTCTGCTTACAGCCCCCGGTATGTTGGCGACACAGTAATGCACGACACCGTCCACGACATAGGTTGGTTCTTTGTGAGTGGTCGGCCGACTGGTCTCAACGCAGCCGCCCTGGTCAACACATACGTCAACGATAACGCTGCCGGTCTTCATTTTCTTCAACAGCGAGCGGTCGATTAATATCGGAGCCAGGCCGCCGGGAATCAACACCGCCCCTATGACCAGGTCAGCCTGAGTGGCGTAGTTTTCCACCGCATGGGGGTCGCAATATATAGTGGTGACATTAGCGGGCATAATCTCATCGAGATATCGAAGCCGATTGAGATTGATGTCCATAATGGTTACATTAGCGCCCATTCCGGCGGCTATATATGCGGCGCTGGAGCCTACTGTTCCCCCGCCGAGGATTAACACGTTGGCCGGGGCGACACCGGCAACCCCGCCCAGAAGAACCCCTCTTCCCATCATTGGACGTTCAAGATATTTGGCGCCCTCTTGTATTGACATTTTCCCCGCCACTTCACTCATCGGTGTAAGCAGTGGCAGGCGACCCTGAGCATCTGTCAACGTCTCGTAAGCTACGGCGGTAATACCTGATTCAAGGCATCCTACTGTCAGTTCGCGTGAAGCGGCGAAATGGAAATAGCAGAAAACGGTCTGTCCTTCGCAGAGCATATCTATTTCGGGCGGCTGCGGCTCCTTAACTTTGACAATTGTCTCGGCCTGGGCGTAAATCTGTTCCGCCGTCTCCACGATTTGGGCCCCGACTGCCGAGTATTGTTCATCGCTAAAGCCGCTGCCCAAGCCCGCTCCCTGCTCGATAAGCACAGTATGCCCATCGCTGGCCAACAACTGTGCGCCTACAGGAAGTAAGGCCACGCGATATTCATCCGTCTTTGTTTCTTTTGGGATGCCAATAATCATCTTGATTAATTTATCGGCTGATAATTATTGACGATTCACTTGATTTTGGTCGGTTCGGGCGGAAAATAAGCGAATGTCCGGTTTAGTCTGTGTCTTTTATGCCGAGGTCGTTTTTTGTGAGGATTGACTCGAATTTATAGCCGGCCTGAGTGATATTCTCCCCAGCTCCCTGCTTGCGGTCGATTACGCAGACGATTTTTTTGACTTTAGCGCCGGCCTCGCTAATGATTTTTGCAGCCTCGATGACCTGCCCGCCCGTCGTAGCAATGTCCTCAACCAGCAGCACAACATCCTCTGCCTTGAGAACACCTTCGACCATTTTGCCGGTTCCATAACCTTTTTTGCTGTTGCGGATGATGACCCAGTTTTTTCCGGATTCCATCGCAGTAGCGGCGGCCAGAGCCACGCCGCCTAATTCGGCGCCGGCTATTAAGGTAACATCGTCGGTAATGTATTTTGTAAACTCTCCGCCGAGGGCTTTGAGTATATCAGGACATGTTTCGAAAAGATATTTGTCAAGATAATATTTGCTGCGCTTGCCGCTGCGAAGCACAAAGTCACCTTCCAGATAAGCCGTCTCTTTTATTCGTTTTATTAATTCTTCTCTGGTCATAATATAAGTCACCTCGGAAACAGATTTCAAAAAACTCTTTTTTTATTTATAACCGACTAATGAAACAAAAAAGGTAATACACATCCTGTAATGAACCTGCCGGCATCAGAGCATAAAAAAGCAACGCTTTCTGCGATGTCCTGCGGTGAGTTATTGGAACGCTTCTGCCATGCGGATCCATGGTCGCATTGTTCAATGGCTTCTGTTAAGTTTTCGATTGCTGGTACAGGGCCGGGGGCAATGATATTAACGGTTACACCATTGTGCCAGGCTTCGTCACGTGCCAGGAGGAGTGCGTGTGTTCTGGCTGCCTTACCCACGTTGTAGGAGTAAGCAGGTGAGTCATAAGGTGGTAATAGTGAAATACCGATTATTCTTCCCCACTTCCGCTCATACATTTGCGGCAGCACCAGCGGCATTAAATGAAAGAAAGGCGCAACCTCATGCTGAACGTCCTCTATCGCGGCGGATGAGTCAAGCTTATCGACAGGTTCCGGGTGCCAGCCTGCGCCGGGATTAATAACGCAAATGTCAATCCGGCCAAAGCGTTCAATCGTTGTGTTCACTACATTTTTGCAGCCATCGGCTTCGAATACATCAGCCTCTACAGCAATTACATCACTGTTGCGGTTTTTGAGATGGTCGACTATGGCTTGTGCCTTATCTTTACTCGTACGATAATTTACAGCAACTTTTGCACCTTCACGGGCCAGCGTCAGCGCAATGCTTCGTCCCATGCCGTTACCAGCGGAACCTGTTACTAAAGCTACCTTATCCTTTAACTTCATTTTATTCTTTAAACGTTAAGTTCCACTTTCTTGTTAAGTTCTTTGCGGTATCTTCTTTGAATCGGCGTTACGATACTTCTTATAAATTCATCAACTTGCTGAGGTGCCCTGCCGATGTACTTGCTCGGGTCTAACACTTTTTCAAAGTCAACTTTGCTAAAATCGATATCCGCCCTCAGCCGGCTAATCAAATCATTTGGCCTTCCGAATTTTTTAACCTGTGCCGCCGCGGCGTGCGAATGCAACCTTATCTTCTCATGCAGTTCCTGCCTGCTTCCGCCTGCCATCACGCCTGCCATCAGGATATTCTCAGTAGCCATGAAAGGCAGCTCGGACGCAATGCGAGCCGCTATCACTTTCGGGTAAACGACGAGTCCGCCAGTAACGTTAATAAGTATTTGTAGAATCCCGTCTACGGCCAGGAACGCTTCGGGAATAACAATCCTTTTATTGGCCGAGTCATCGAGTGTTCTTTCGAGCCACTGTTCGGAGGCCGTCATTTGGGGGCTTGTCGCAAGGCTTAATACGAATCTGCTAAGGGCCGTCGCCCTCTCGCAGCGCATCGGATTTCTTTTATAGGCCATCGATGAAGAGCCGATTTGCGTTTTTTCAAAAGGCTCTTCGATTTCTTTCAGATTTGCAAGCAGCCGGATGTCATTGCAGAACTTGTGAGCTGATTGTGCAACCGAAGCTAAGGCGTTGACGACAAGGGCATCGATTTTTCGCTGATATGTTTGTCCGGTGACAGCGCACATTTTCGTAAAGCCGAACGCGGCGGCGACGGCCTTATCGAGCTGTTTGACTTTGCTGTGGCTGCCGTCGAAAAGCGCCAGGAAAGATGCCTGTGTGCCTGTAGTACCTTTGACTCCTCTAAATGGCAGTGTATCAAGCCGATGCTCGATTTCCTGCAAATCCATCACGAACTCGTAGCACCACAGGGACGCCCTTTTCCCGACGGTGGTCAACTGAGCCGGCTGATAATGTGTAAGGCCCAGTGTCGGAAGTGCCCGGTGCTTCTTGGCAAATTTGCTCAGCAGGTTTATTACTGTTGCCAGCTTAGCTGAAATTATCTGTAAAGCTTCCCGCGTAATTATCAAATCGGCGTTGTCGCCTATATAGCAGCTTGCTGCTCCGAGATGGATTATCGGAGCGGCTTTCGGCGCAACGGCCCCAAATGTATGTACGTGGGCCATAACATCATGGCGGAAATTCTTTTCGAAGCGGGCCGCCTTTTTAAAATCAATATCATCAAGGTGTCTGGCCATCTGTTTTATCTGGCTTGGTTTAATATTAAGGCCGAGTTTCTTTTGCGCCTTTGCGAGTTCCAGCCAGAGCTCGCGCCAGATGCTGAACTTTGTTTGCGCCCCGAACAGCTCGGCCATTTCTCTTGAGGCGTTTCTCTCTACTAACGGACTTGAGTAAAGCTCTTTATCTTTTGACATTTTCTTCCTCTGTATCTGGGCTTACTTGGATTTAATTTTATTTTGACGTTCGGCTAAGAGTTGTTCGATTTCATCAATATCTTCTTTGTTTAAATTCCAGTCCGATGCCGGTGCGGTTTCTTCGATTTGCTGGGGTTTGCGTGCCCCTGCTATGGCGGCGGTTACTTCAGGTCGGCGAAGGACCCAGCTAATTGCTAATTGTGCCAGGGTCTTGCCGTTACGTTTTGCGATAGGCCTGAGCTGCTCGACAAGCTCTAACGTGGCGGTAAATTGCGGGTCGTGGAAGTCAGGATTTCTTCTGCGATGGTCATCTAAAGGCAAACCTGCAACCCTTTCCTGGCTGAATTTGCCCGTTAATAGACCTCTTTGCATAGGACTGTACACTACAACGCCGATATTGTTCTCGGCGCAGTGAGCCAACAATTCATCTTCGACTTCTCTATGGAGCATACTGTAAGGTGGCTGAAGTGACACTACCGGATGAATCTTCGCAGCACGTTTAATTTGCTCGACACTGAAATTCGAAGCTCCAAGATACCGCACCTTACCCTCTTTCACGAATTTTGCCATTTCTTCCCAGGCCTCCTCGACATCTTCGTCAGGGTCGGGCCAGTGCATCTGATAAAAGTCTATTGTCTCAATGCCGAGTCTTTTCAGGCTGGCGTGACATTCATCACGAATGCTTTGCTTTTTAAGACAGCAAACTTTTTCCTTTTTTTCGTTCCATAAGATGCCGCATTTTGTTGCTATAATTGGTTTCTTGCTCGTTTGCCTGAGAACCTGACCGACAAGCTCCTCAGAATGCCCCAGGCCGTAGGCGGGGGCGGTATCTATCCAGTTTATACCTGTTTCGAGGGCTTTTGTAATTGCAGCGACGGCCTCGTCATCATTCTGTGGTCCCCAGCCGAACTGCCACGGCCCGCCCATCGCCCAGGTACCCAGACCCACGGTCGTTAATTCCAAATCTGTATTTCCTAATCTCCTTAACTGCATAGTTTTCTCCCTGAATTTCAATATTTGCGCCATATCATATTATGATGTTGACCGCTTATCAATATTTTTGTAGTTTTACCTGGCTTTCTGTTTTATTGTTTATGTAAAAACAGGCCGATTTGGGGCGGCCGAGAGAGGTATCTATGAAAAAGAGCAGTTTTATACAACGTATCGCGCTTGGTTTGCTGTTGATTCTTCTGTCGGTCTTTTTTTATGCGATACACTTTGTCATTTTCAGAGACAGCCATCATATCTTCATCTATCTTGTGGGTGATATTGCGTTTGTTTTTGTAGAGGTGCTGCTTGTTACACTGATTATACATCACATACTGGGCGAAAGAGAAAAGCGCGCCATGCTGAAAAAGCTTAACATGGTTATTGGGGCTTTTTTCAGCGAGGTCGGCACCGATTTATTGAAGTATTTTGCTGGCTTTGATACAAACGCTGAAAAAATCTCAAAGCACCTGATTGTGAGCAACGAGTGGTCCGAAGAGCATTTTGACCAGATGCGAGTCGTGCTGCAAAACCACGATTATAAAATTGACAGTCAGGCTGGAAACCTGCAGGACCTGCGAAGTTTTATCGTAGATAAAAGGGCTTTTTTGCTGCGCTTGTTGGAAAACCCCAATTTACTGGAGCATGAGAGTTTTACCGAGCTTCTCTGGGCGGTTTTTCACCTGGCCGAGGAGCTGTCTCACAGAAAAACAGTCAAAGATTTACCAGAAACCGATTATATACATTTGGGCGGAGATATAAAAAGAGTTCATCGGTTGTTGGTGCGCGAATGGCTCTCTCACATGGAGCATTTGAAAAACGACTATCCTTATCTGTTCTCGTTAGCCGTTAGAACTAATCCTTTTGACGCTAACGCATCGGCCGAAGTGAAGTAGATTTCACAACTTTATTATAGTATAGGTTTGTCTTGGCCTTGTCTCGAATTCATAGACATTTTCTTCGGGCATGGAAGTTTTAATCAGCTTGCCTTTGTAGGTTATGCTGACCGGCACGCTTGTGCGGATTCTGCATTTGTTACCCAGCAATGAATGGATGTTGGCGATAGTAAGTCTGTTGATTCTCCAGGCCATATCCACCTCGAAAGCGCCTCGTGCCCGCAAACCTTTTATATGTCCTGAGGGCCAGGCGTTGGGCAAAGCGGGAAGCAGGTGAATTTCACCTTCATGACTTTGCAACAGCATCTCTGCAATGCCGGCCGTGCCACCATAATTGCCGTCAATCTGAAAGGGTGGATGGTTGTCGAAAAGGTTGGATAGCGTTGACTTTTGCAGTAGTGCCAGCACGTTTTCATGGGCTTTCTCGGCGTCCTGCAA
>CAZJIR010000066.1:0-10160 GCA_964546095.1 uncultured Pirellulales bacterium | reverse complement strand
CATCAGCGTAGTAAACCCGGTCGATTCGAACGCCCATATCATCTGTCAGCTCAATCGCTTCGCCCCTGTTGCTCAGCCGTCCATCCCAGCCTCCGATGACATTTGCTACGTCCGGATACTTAACTGTAAAAGCATTCACGTCCGCCGCCACAATAAGGTATTCACCGGCTCCGAGCGTTACAGCCGGAAAAACAAAATTTACTCCATCGCTGAGTTGCCAGCCCGCCAAGTCAACCGACTCAGCCTTCCTATTTAATAATTCGATATACTCCACTCGGGTATCTTCGGCGGCAGGCGGGACATGATAAGGATGGTACATAATCTCACTGATGAGCACTTCATTGGTTTCAACATTGCCGGCCTGTGTCAGCATCAGAATGCTAATGACATGCCAATTATTACTGATACTATGATTGCCTATCGCGTACGCCGGCTCACCGGCCAAGCCGATAACAGATGATACGACTAACACCAGAGGTAGCACCGAATTCTTCATAAACATGGCTATTTTCTGTCTCCATCCATACAAATGCCTGAGGTCACTGTTGGCCGTTTCGCCTTTATAAATTGCTGTTTAGCAATGTTTTGCAAGACGGGCCCCCGCAACTTGTGGGCTTGTGAATCGTCACTACAAGTTATACAATATCAATATATTCTAACAAATATAGAAGCTTTAAGTCAATCAAAATAGTTCTATGTCCTCGTCTATCTTCATATAGACCCAATTCTCAGGAAAATACGTTACAAACAGATTACAGCCTGATAATCTAAAGCTTGCGATGGGTGGCGGCCACTGAGCGAACGCAGTGAGCAAAGTGAATAGTAGATCGTAAGGTAGGGCTTGCCCCGCCAATTCTCTTTTTGTCATTCCCGCGTAGGGGCAATCCTATGTGGTTGCCCCGATATCTTTACCTCGTAAGTTTACCCCGTGAGATAGCAAAGCTTATCTCACCGGGGCCAACTCTAAATTCTAAATTCAGTTCACCATCGCGAGCAGCTTCCCGCGTTTTCTAACCCGTTGCTCCCGACGATGTTCGGCACAGCCGGAGCCGCGAAGAAAAAGTGTAGGCCATCCTTTACTTCCATCGTTCAGGTAGTTATTTATAAAATCCTCGGTCTCACGTTTTGCTCTGTGGCTTATATTGAATATATCTTTCGAATCCATTTTTCGGGTCTTTCACTATTAACTTTTTTCGTTTAACCAAATTTTTTGCTTTTAATAATATAGGCGTCTGTATCAGCTTTTTATTACAAGATATTTTGTAAAATCTTTCTATATTCCAATAAAACTGTAAGTAATTTTTAATATGACAATCTTATGTTACCGTTCTGTTACCACCGTGTTATTTTTTTGTGATTTTTCCATATTACAGAAGAAGTGAAACCCACCTCGCAGCATTCCCTCAATTAAGCAAACAATCTACTTAAATAATTTTGGAGCGCGCCGCAAGGCGTCCCTTAGGGAGAGCCGAAGGGTCATCCCGAGCGCGCCGTCAGGCGTCCCTTAGGGAGAGCCGAAGGGTCATCCCGAGCGCGCCGTCAGGCGTCCCTTAGGAAGAGACGAGGGAGCGGGAATCCAGAACAATCGGGTCATTTACATTTTCATTTTGTTAGAGGCTCTCAGGCTTACTCTTGATTTTTACAGGTTTTATCTTTATCCTGTGACGTCATGGCCGGCCACTGGAACTATTTCAAATCCCCCCGGCCATTTTCGAGAAAGTATCTGAACTAAATAAGAAAATTTATTTTTCTACACCGGAATCAGGAATAGCAGTCCATTGAGATTAAAAGTTCTTACAAGAGGTGCTGTAGCAGCAATCATCTTTGGTGTTATTTGCGCTATAGCCGCGTACTCTGCGCCGTCGGGCGCACAAAATTCCCAACAAGCTCTGTGGTATAGCATCGTTCCACCCGTGCTGGCAATCTCGCTGGCTTTTTTGACTCGCCATGTCCTTATTAGCTTGGGAATTGCCATTATCGCCGGTGGCTTACTAACTGAAGTTCCGCAAAGACCCATCAGCCCAGCAGTCTGGCTGGAGGGATTCAAATCCGCAGGCATTTTCATAGCGGATTCCGTAACAAACAAAACGAATTTGCAAATCCTTACATTTATCCCCCTCATTTTCATTATGGTCGAGGTCGTCGTCGCCTCCGGAGGTTTCAAAGGCATCATCCTATGGCTCCTGAAGTATATCAAAGGCAGAAAATCCGCCCAGCTCGCTACCGCTCTCATGGGCATACTATGCTTCATCGACGACTACACCAATGCCATCATCGTTGGCTCGATGATGCAGCCGATTACCGACTGGTTCCGCGTCAGTCGCGAAAAACTTGCCTTTCTCGTGGATGCCACCAGCGCGCCCATCGCGGGCCTTGCTGTTATAAGCACCTGGATAGCCTATGAGGTAAGCCTTCTCGCCGCCGTCGGACAGCAATTGAACATTGCAAAGAGCGGCTATTCAATGTTCTTTGACGCCCTGAGTTTTCGCTTTTATTGTCTGCTCATGATTGCGTTTGTATTCATGCACATTCTTTTAAGTCGTGACTTTGGCCCGATGAAAGCCGCCGAACAGCGTGCAAAAACCAAAGACCCGCCCAAAGATAACGAAGCAACTTTATCCGAAACTATGGACAACTTAATTTCAACATCCCAAGCCAAAAGCCCCGGCCGAGCTGCCAACGCCCTGATACCCCTGGCCGGACTATTACTCTTCCACATAACCGGCCTTTGGTTTGATGGTGATGGCCCGGCAAGACTCCGTGAAGGAGGCTCACTTCTTAGCCTGTCTTACTGGCGTGACGTCATCGGCCATGTCCAAAACAGTCCTCTTGTCCTTGCCTTTGCCGGACTATTCGGCCTGACACTGGCTTTGCTCTGTGCCCGAATCTCCGGCCATTTGAATGCCTCAGTAATGCGTAGATGTTTATGGCGCGGCTCAAAGCGGGCGGCCATACCTTTTGGCATCCTGATTCTCGCCTGGTCGCTCAAGAATTGTTGTGACAGCTTGAAGACCGGCCAATTCTTAACGACAATCCTCGCAGGCAAGGTCTCACCCTACTGGTTCCCCCCAATCCTCTTTTTCGTCGCTTCAATAACCTCATTCGCCACAGGCACCAGCTACGGAACGATGGCCATTTTAATCCCCACGGCCATTCCAATCGCTTATGCCCTTGATGGCGACACATACGGCCTGACAACAATGATAAGCTTAGGTGCCGTCCTGGACGGCGCAATCTTCGGTGACCATTGTTCCCCAATATCTGATACGACAATTATGAGTTCAATCGCCAGTTCCTGTCCCCTCATAGACCACGTCCGCACGCAATTACCCTATAGTTTACTTGTGGCCGCACTCGCTTTATTATTCGCTTACATCCCGGCCGCCCTCGGCCTCCCCCCCGCCTGGACCCTCATCCTCGCAATTTCACTAATGGCCTGCTTCTTCCTCATCCTCACCCGAATCAATCCAAAGGAATTGAAGGATTTCCAATCCTCTAATCTCTAATTCTCTAATTAACTAAATTTACTTGCAATCCCCCTTCTTCCATTATAATATCACCCTGTCGCGCGGACGTTCATTTTGAAGGCAATATGGGCTTAAGGCCCGTTAATGATAATATTCTTATACGGAAACCATATAAACATAGTTCGCTTTGAATAGATTAGGGTTTGAGTACTAGATGACACGTAGACTTTACAGGCCGGAATATGCCGAAAGCTGGGCGCTTGTAATAGGAATTGACAAATACGCAAACGCTCCACCACTAGGGTACGCGTGCAATGACGCGATGGCAGTAGCAGAAGCCCTCGAAACATCGTTTGCTTTTCCGAAGGAGAACATAACCTGTCTTCTCAATCAAGATGCAACAGGAAACGCAATCCGAAGCAGTTATCTAGCATTCAGTGACTGCCGAACTGGTCCAGATGATCGTCTTGTTGTTTTCTACGCTGGTCATGGACACACACGTCAAAGTCATAGGGGGGAAACAGGCTTCCTCGTGCCTGTTGAAGGCAATATTGATAACCTTGCATCGTTACTTCGATGGGACGACCTTACGCGCAATGCTGAACTCATTCCTGCAAAACATGTTCTATTCGTGATGGATGCCTGCTACGGAGGATTGGCTCTAGCCAGAGGAATGACAGGTGGCCGTGTCCGTTTTCTGCAAGATATGCTACAGCGCTTCTCACGGCAGGTACTCACGGCTGGCAAAGCCGACGAAGTAGTTGCAGACTCTGGCGGACCACTTCAGGGTCATTCTGTATTTACGGGCCACCTTTTAGAGGGGCTGGCAGGTAAAGCAGAATATGGAGATGGTGTTATAACAGCAAGCACACTCATGTCTTATACATATAACCATGTTGCAACGGATTCACATTCACACCAAACTCCTCACTATGGTTTCTTGGAAGGTGACGGTGATTTCATATTTCAAGCACCTATACTGAAAACCTTGTCAGAGGAAGAAGGAAAAGGTAAAGATGTGCTAATTGAAATACCCGCTACTACTGCGCCAGAAAAAACAGCAACACCTAATTTGGCAGATCGTGTTAAAGATATGCTCTCTGACCATAAGCACCGTATCGATCTTCATGACACAATCGTTGATGAAATTCGTAAAGTTATGGCGGCAACAAATGAGGATAGATTTCCTGTACAAACAAGAAATGTCACAGGAGAAGACTTTGCTGAGCGTCTTGGGAAATACGAAGCAATAATGCATGATATGATTGAAATCATGTTGTGCCTTTCATACTGGGGCGAGGGACAGCAGGCTTCGTTAATCAGAAAATGCATATCACGACTTACCGATCATTTCAAAGCTACCAGTGGGAGGACATTGTGGATTAACCTTAGATGGTATCCAATTATATTGCTGACATACGCCGGTGGACTTGGTGCAATTGCCGCAGAACAGTATAAAAATCTTGCGGCAGTGTTTCTTGCCGAAATCCCCTCTTTCCGACATAGGGGACGTATGGACCCAGCAATCCTCGTCGTGAATGAAGCGGCTTTAGAACTGACTAGGGTAGATGCATTCAAACTCCTCCCTGGCCATGAAAAACAGTATGTACCCCGAAGCGAATATCTTTTTAAAGTTCTACAGCCGATTATTGATGATACTTTGTTTGTAGGTAAAACCTATGAATCGTTATTTGATCGATATGAGGTTTTACAGGCCCTTGTGTATGCGGATCTCCATGAGAAAGAGGGACGAAGTGTCTGGGGGCCGATAGGCCGATTTGGTTGGAAATATAACGAATTCCTTAGCCACGAGAACCCTTTCAAGAATTTAGTTGCAGAAGCCGAGGAGAAGAAATCAGCTTGGCTACCTTTGCAAGCAGGGCTGTTTCAGGGATCCTATGATCGTTTTATATACCTTGCCGGTGAATATGCCAAGATCTTAGATGGCCTTCACTGGTGGTGATAATGAAACTCGCAAAGCTAACAAAGGAGTCGAGCGTACCGGTTAAAGCCGTCCGCTCACTTCTAGCGTTAGAATTTTCGTAATTGAACCCTAAAGAGATACGTACGAGCTCTTGTGGTTTTTCCTTAAAAATCGTCAATCGAAAATATCGAAGATCCGGCTCTCCTTAGACGGAATAAATTGAGTCTTCCCTTCACTTGTGTTATTTTTCGGCTAAAATAACATTTTCTCACCCTTTTTAACTAAATTTTTTACACACATATCTCCTTATAATTTCTGTATTTATCGAATATATTCAAAAATAATTGAAAATATGATGAAAATACGCTTGCTATATGTAAATAGTTACATTATTTATAACATAGTTTTATATTTATTGTAAAGGGTCAATATTATGGCAGAAGAAGTCTTAGATATGAAAATGAACAGCGAGGAAACAAGAAAAGAACGCTTTAGACGTGTAGCTACAAGACGTACAAACAAAATATTAAGGCAAATACAGATCTTAGGTAATTGTTCAAACAAAAGCTCATATTCATACACTGAAGAAGATGTCAAAAAGATTTTCTCTGCAATTGAAAATGAATTGCGAAGCGTAAAGTCTAGATTTCACAATAGAAAAAAGACAAACTTCAACCTATAATAGTTCCCACCAGGAGGAATTTATATGCTCAACGATAAGTCAGATGCCCTATCAAACGTAGACATTGCTGTATATGCACTTGCAATATTAGGTGGTGCAGAAAGGATTATCCATACTGAACAGATCGCAGCCAAATGTTTTGAGTTGGCTAATGTAAGATTTTCTTGGGTATTACCAGCATATAGAGGTAAGTGGCCTGACAAAGAGATAGTCAGAACTGCGCTGGAGGATGGAAAAAAGGAAATAAATGGTGCGCTAGTTCAAGGAAAGCATGCGCGGGACACATCTAAGGACGGATGGAGGATAACGCCAAGAGGCGTAGAATGGATAACAAAGAATAAAGGTCGAATTGCAAAAGCGTTGAAACAAAAAACGCCAAGCTTACCAAAACGTGAAGCCGAGAGATTCGCTAGAAAGCTAAGGACGGATATTTCTTTTAAGCATTTTAAGGAAACCGGCAGTTTAGATGGAGTTTCTTCATATATGTTCACAGACATGTTAGGCTGTGCCCCAGATGCGTCAAACGACATCATAGGAGAAAAGTTTAGCCGTCTTTTTGCAACTGCAAAATTAGTTAACGATGTTGAACTCATCAAGTTTTTGGAAGCGTGCGAGGGAACCTTTTCTGATTTAATTAAAATACATTAAGATTTGAGGTACATAAAAATGTCCAAAATGAAACTCGGCAAGCCAATAGAATTAAATATTACTAAGCGCTATTATGAGTTTCAAAGTCAATATGCTATAAGAGATGTTTTTGACGCCCTTGTGGAGCTAATCACCAATTCCGATGATAGTTACGGTCGCCTTTATAAAAGACAATTGCGTGGCGAGGACGGGGGGCCCATCCTGATTGATGTTCTCAAACGAATGGGAGGTGTTACATCGGTTGTGATTGTGCGCGATAGAGCTGAAGGGATGACTCTTCAAAAAATGATTCAAAAATTCATATACGTTGGAGCTCGCAGAAGCGAAGAGGGGGACAGGGGATTCATGGGACGTGGCCTTAAGGACCTTACGGCTTTGGGTAACGTCATAGTTGAATCTATTAAATATGAAAGATATTACAAGTGTCAATTGAGTACCAAGCAAGGATTTGTTCCCTTAGTTGATAAACGAAAGATAAACAAGCAAATTCGAAAAGAATTGCACATTGAAAGAGGAAATGGAACAGTGGTTACTCTGGAGATTCTACCAGAACATAGGATTCCACGAATTGATACTATAATAAGTAATTTACGATGGCACTTTGCCTTAAGAGATATATTATCAGAACATAGCTCTACTAAATGTCTGGTGAGGAACGTAAATAAACCAAAACAGAAACCAGAAAAAATAGTTTCTATGCAACCTGATGGAGAATTAGTCTGTAAAGAAGAATTTAAAGTTCGAGGATATGAAGCGGCCACTGCCACACTTATGATATGGAAAGCTCCTCAACCATTCGATGATTCTGCAGACCGCCGCTTTAGGCGATCGGGTTTAATTGTAAAGGGAGAAGGGCAAGTAAAGAAATTAGCCTTTTATAAACATGTTTTGATAAAGATCCATATGCGGCAAAATACTTTGGACGGATAGATTGTGATTATATTGATAAACTACTCGATGAATACGATCAGCGACGCGAGACAGAAGAATCCCATCCTCCTGAAAATCCCACATTGCTCATAGATCCGAATCGAAGAGAAGGATTGATAAAAGAACACCCCTTCACAAAGGCCCTTTTCCAAGTCCCACAAGAACGCCTTAAAGAATTGATTGCTAAAGAAAAGGAGCAAGATAAACTAAAACAAAAGGAACTTGCAAGTAAAGAAACAAAAAAGAAATTAAACGATTTGGCCAAAGCTGCTGGAAAATTTCTCTCACAACAATTAGAAGATTTTGAAGAACTTACACTTACAGATGTTGTAGATAAAGAATCCTTTACTAAGAAAGGAGTTTTAATCTATCCTACCTATTTTCGTGTCGGGATAGGTGAAATTCGCACACTAACTTTTTATGTAAACCGTCTATTATTTGACCAAGAAGGACAAGAAATATCAGTTAAGTCTGACGATGATACCGCAGTCACTCTTCTAGACACACCCTTCAAATTAAGAACCCATCCAAAGAAAAACGACAGACTATTGGGAACCTTCCGTATTAGAGGAGAGAAACTCAAACATATAGTTCGTATTGAAGCGAAATGTCCAACTATTCCTGTAGCTGAAGCTATTGTCGAAGTAATTGAAAATAGAGTTGAGGACCACCAATTCTCTTTTCCTTTAGAATTTGAACATAAAAGCTATCAGGTAAAGGAAGGAAGTACAAGGACTCTCCGTCTCTTTGCAAAATGTCCACAATTAATAAATCAAGAAACACCAATAAATGTCAATTCCTCTGATGCTACAAGTTTACCCGTTAGAGGTCGTTGTCTACTATCACCTGTCAAAGGAACCAACTATGCCCTTGGAGAAATTCGTGTCCAAGGAAGGCGTTTGAAGAGGGAATCTATATCTATAACGGCATCAATGAATGGTTATAAAGCGACTGCCAAGATTAAAATTACTCAAGTGGATCAAAAGGGTGTACCGATCGAAATCCAGCTTTGTGATGAGCCTTTTGGAAATTTCCGAGCACGATGGGCTGAGCACGAAGGCAAGCCCAATTTATTGCTCATTTCAGCTCGCCATGAATCAGTTAAAAGATACTTGGGACCAGCCCCTGATTATAAAGGACAACATTCCCTTCACTTTCGCGTCATTCTTGCAGAAATTGTGGCAGAAGCTGTTTGCCGAAAATCTCTCATGCTAGAAACGAAAGATCGACCCTGGGAATTTAAGTGGGCAGATTATAAATATGACCACTTGATCGCCGATTCTGTATCAGCCCAAATGCAGAAACGCATCCGCGAGTTTGCTGCGACCGCCCATAGTATAATGGTCGGGACTTCTGAAATAAAAAAATAAACAATGTATTATATTAAAACCGATAAGTCAAAATAGATGTCATCTTACTTCTTTTTCTGTGTTTTACGACGCCATACATCTTCTGCAAACGATCTTCCTTTCTTTGTTAATCGCCATCCACGGTACCAATTTCCTGCAAGATAACCCCATTTCCTCTTCTTTGCTTCTTTTAAAGTAAGCAGAATTAGAGCTAAATCCGGAATCTTTTTACCCCCTACTCGAGTTACAAATGAT
This sequence comes from uncultured Pirellulales bacterium, assembly GCA_964546095.1. GTDB lineage: Bacteria > Planctomycetota > Phycisphaerae > Sedimentisphaerales > Anaerobacaceae > NIOZ-UU13. The sequence continues at coordinate 905 of CAZJIR010000066.1, read as the reverse complement.
TTTGGATATGTCTTCACAGCTTGTTCAGCTATCACTTCAATTGTTTCTCTATACCGAATTGCATCACAGAGAAATAGTATAAAAGTAATTTGTGGTACAAGTTGGGGCCAATTAGCACGGTTCATATTATAGTTAGTTACCTCGCTATCTCTGATTAGTTCATCTAAACGCCTTTTCGAATATTCCCTTATCGCTTTCTTCTTAGTATTCCTTCTCCTCTTCACTTTTTTTTTCTTGGCTACCATCTTATTTTCCTAAACTATGTTTCAATTGCCTTCAACATAATTAAAAACCGCACGCCTTATGAAGATTATACGACTCGGAATCTGTATTTCAATGTGAAAAAAAATCTAAAAATCGTTTTATATCTTTTTCCTTTTCCCTTGAAATTTCGCTTAAAATATGGTATAATACCCACTAATCGGTCAGATGACCGATGTTAGCCGCAGCAGCGGCAAGGCACATCTCGCCAGCAGGCGAACTTGTCTCGCCATAGCCTTGTGCGACGGCGGAAGTTTCACGCCAGAAGGCCCCGTAAATCCTAAATACTATATTCTGAATACTTAATTCATATAGTTATGAATCAAACTCTCAATTCTACATTCCAATTTCTAAATTTTAATGATCCCTCTTCTCTCGTCCATTCTTCCCCCTCCTTTTCCTACCATTCCTATCCCCTCCAACATCAATCACCCCTCTCCACAGATCACCACTCCACACGACTGAAACGTCCGATAATATTTTGTCCATTTTCAATATCATTAAGCACTATCAACCTACATCAAACATTATTAACTACCGACAAACCAATTACTTACGTACCTATAAGCATCTCTACAAATGTAAAGAACATTCGACAAATCGGCCCTTTTATGCAAAACAAACCCAATTTCAAAATAGGCAAA
>CAZJIR010000065.1:0-10231 GCA_964546095.1 uncultured Pirellulales bacterium | reverse complement strand
TGAAACTAAGAAAGCGAACCACAGAATCCCCGTATCGTTCTTCTTCGTATTTATAAAGATTTACTACCGGCACATCGTCAACATCAAAGCTGAGCAGCCTCTTAGACCAGCCGTTAGGAATAGTTTCGGTACCCTCGATTGTATAAAGAAAATACTCGCTTAATCCTTCTTTAATGACCTCTTTTGGCTCCGGAGCCAGAGAGAGAGCTTTGTAGGTGACGCCAGCTCTTCTGTCCATACGAAGCTTACTTTTGGCTTCTTCAATTTTGTCTCCCAACATCCTTTCGTACAGCATCTCGCCCGGCCTGCCGTAGGGGTATTGTCGTCTTGCAAGCTCAGCTATCTGGTCAAGAATATGAACTTTACCGACAATCAGACGGGTCTGGGCGTTCTCATAGTCTTCACCACTGTTATTGGTAACACGGACATAACCTTTTAACCTCATCGTCTCTTCATTTTCTGTAAGCGTACCCATATAGAACGCCCGCCAGGAAAGCCCGCTGGTCAGATACGTAATCTCAACAGGCACTTTGCCGCTTACGCCGCTTTCGATATTCCAAAGGCCGAGGTTTCGTACTCTCGGCGGATAAGTCAGGTCGGCAATATCAATTCTATCGGCGTTGGCCATAGGCAGCATCTCAAGACTTGTCGGGTCGATAAGGGTATTTTCCCAGGAAAACTGTAGTTTGTTCTGTCCGTCTTTTAATGTCAGCGCCCTGTTTTCACGTACTAATGTCATGTCCGCAGAGTTGTAAATCGTAAGCTGTACGGTATCACGCGTTGGCAGAGTCACCAGGTCAACTTTTGCCTGACTGATGCTGGCAATCGAGAAGATTATAAATGTGGTAAATAATATACGTTTCATTGTACTGCTCCTTTTTTAATATACATAAGTTTGTTATCTTCGCGTTCCCTGTTGTCTGGTGCTTCTCTCAAGTTGTTGTTGTAATTGTTGTAACACCCGTTCTGTTTCACTATCCGGTTGTCTCGGCATTGGCGGTGCTACTCCCGGCCGAACGTTGCGGTGGTGATAGTGCATAGATAGTTCTTTTGTGGCCGGGCCGTCCTGTGTGCGTGCGGGAAGCTTTATCTCGAACTCCAGTGTATTGGCATTCTTCTTCTCGTACTCCATATTGCATGTTTCCATGTCCCACTGGCCGGGGATGTGTTGAATCATTGTTAGCACGGCGGGGCTGTCCTTGAAATTCTCAATCTTTGCGGTGATTATTTCATCGGTGTCGTAGAGTACAACTTGAGGAGTTCTGTTGTTGTTTCTTCGTACATTGATTTGCGTATCTCTCATTTTACGCTGTGTAACAACGATGTCCCTGCTGTCACCGATATAAAGCTCCGTTTTCTCGCCGACCGGTACTAAAGTCGTTACGTCCTCGCCTAAAAAGATAGTGCTCTCGTGTCCATCATCCTGGAAAATCCGTGCCTTACCGCCCCAGAGTGCAAATTCGCCCAATCCACTCCTGGAATCATTGACGATTCGATAGCTTACCGGTATGCCGACGTTCCTGTTTTCTAATTGTTCGGGGTCCCAAGGCAATTTGGCTGCATCGAATGTCCAGACCTTCTGTATTGGCACCGCCGGAGCTTTTAGAAACAGCATCTGCTTGGTCTCTTCGTGGTCGATTCCCTGTTCGAACGCCTCGCCGTAATCCAAAAGGACTCTTGCCTTATCGAAATCCTCGCCTGAGAAGTTCCGCAGCACTAAATAGCTTTTCAAGTCAATTTTGGTTTCCGCTTTGTCGGCTATCGCCTTATAAGTAATCAGCCGGTCGATATTGCTCAGAAGATAGCTGATTCGCACCGTCTCGGCGTAGTCGCCCTCGCTGCTGATTTCCCATACCAAAGCCGCCTCGTTAGGAGGATAGCTTACGTTCAGTAACGTTACCTTGTCCGGATGGTCAAGGACCTTTAGCCGGATTGAGTCGGCGTCGATGCTTACCGACTTCCATGAAAAGTCCACCTTATTAAGCCCTTTTTGCAACGTAAGTACGCGCTCTTCCTCAATCAGAGTCGCCTGTGGATTGTCTAAGCGAATCACCGTCGCCGCACGTTCAGGCAGTGCGACTAATTTGATTCTTGCCTGTGAGATTGTGCTGCAGGTAAGCAGCAGCATAATTGCTATTAGCTTTCTTCTTTTACTGTTCATAATTAGTCTCCTAAAAGTTTAATTTTTACTGTTCATTGTCATTCCTGCGAAAGTCCGCCAAAGGATGGCTTACGCTACAGGAATCCACATGTTTTCTTATTGTAGGTTGAATTAAACAATCTCAACACTTTCTCCCTATTAATTTGCTTTCCAGTTTTCTTCTCGCTCACCATGATAAATCGTTACTGTATATCTAAATTCCTGCTTACTTCCTGGTTCGAGATTCAGCTTGAAACGAGCGTGCGTGGCGTCGTGTTTTTCGTAGGCGGCATCTGTTTGTATCGTCCAGTATGCGGTATCAAAGCCGCGTGTAATTTCAACCTCCACCGGTATATCACGCGTGTTAGTTAATTTTATCTCCCAGGTCTGAATCTCATCATACCCTGCACAATCATGACCCGTTATGTTCCCATTTTTATCATAATAGGTCCGCACAAGCGCGATATGCCCATCCGGTCGGAAAACGTAGTTGTCAGTTTTATAATCCATTAGTACCGGTTCGACCTTCACTAAACGAGCAGGTCCGAGATTTAACTCGACCTCTTCATCGACAGGAATATATTTGACATCCGTCCCGCCAACGTATGATAAATGGCCTTCGTTGTCTGCCTCGCTGTAAATTTTCACATTGCCGTTCGGAATAGGCGTCTGGCCCAGATTATGCTCCTCGTCGTTTGTGAACTTTACGAATCTTATTGTCTGCCCACCCCATCTTTGCTCATCGTATTTATACAAACTCTCAACTTCAATATCAGAAGCCTCAAACGAAAGCAGCCTTTTACCCCAACTATTCGGTATTGTCTCTGTCCCCTCGATGGTATAAAGGAAGTACTCACTAAGACCTTCTTTCCTGATTTCTTTGGGCGCGATGAGTAGGTCTTCTAATTTGTGAATGATTTTGTCACTATAGTCCCGATTATTCACAATCGCTTCTTCCAATACGTCACCGTCCCAATCATATTTTCTATCTGATGAACGTATGCCGATGGGACTATTGTAAGGATACCGGCGCCTTGCCAGTTCAGCTATCTCATCGAGTATATGGACTTTGCCAACAATCAGCCTGGTCTGGGCGTTTTCATAATCGTCGCCGCTGTTGTTGCCGACTCGCACGTAGCCCTTTAGGCGCATTTTCTTTTCATCCTGCGAGAGCGTCCCCATATAGAACGCCCGCCATGAAAGGCCGCTTGTGAAATACGTTATTTCAAAAGGTACCTGGCCGCTGACCTCTGAGCGGATGAGCCAACGGCCAAGCTCCCGCAGCCTCGCTGGAAATACCAACTGCTGTATATCGATTTTGTCGGCCTGTGCAAGCGGCTCAAGTGACAGCGACGTAGGGTCAATCAAAGTATTGGCCCACATAAATTGCAGCCAGTTCCAGCCTTTTTTCAGCGTCAGGTTTCTTCTTTCGCGAACAAGCGTCAAATCGGCCGAATTGTAAATTGTAAGCTGAACGTTATCTCTTCTGGGCAGCGTAACCAGCTCAATCGCACTCGCCGGTGCGAAAGGCGGTTTTTCGGCAATGGCAGTTTCTTTAGGTTTACTAATTGCAAAATCCATAACAGCTTTTTCTTGTTTTGGTGCCGCTGCAAACCTCATCATATCTTTGCCATTCTCACGTGAGCGGGCCCCGGTTGGAGCCGGCCTGTCGGCTGTCGCCACATCCCGTTCGCTTACAGTTCTCATTCCCTTCGTAACTGATATTGGTTCCTCAATAACGTCACATATTACAACATCATCCTTGTTTAACTGTACTGCCAACAGCAGCAACCCAACCACCAATACAGCAGCGGCACTCAACCATGCTGGTTTTCTTAGCAGGATAGTCCTTTTCCTGGCAGGCTTCTTGGCCTGTTCTATTACACTTGAAATCAAATCCTCGGAAACCGTAGCTTCTTCACGCAGCAAATCCAGGGATGAGAATTTCAGCTGCAATTTATCCAGATGCTCACGGCATTCCCTGCATCCTTCCAAATGCCCGGCTGTTTCCTTCATCTGGTCGTCCGAGGCCAGTTTGAACTGGTATTCGATAAGCTCTTGTTCTGTAAGATGACGTTTCATTTTACCACCGCCTAAACTTCGGGTAACTTTTGCGCCAGTGTCCTTAGCGCCCTGTACATTTGTGTTTTCACCGTGCCGACCGAGCAGCCCAAAACCTGTGCCACTTCGGGGTAACTAAGCTGTTGATAGTAAGCCAGCACAAGTGTCGCTTTCTGCCTCGGAGGCAATGACCCAACGGCCTGTCTGACATGTTTTGTCTGCTCGGCTTTTGCCACCTCTTCCGATGGCTCACTCGAACTATCTTCCAGCATGACTGCTCCCAGCTCTTCACTATCCGGGTTTGGGCAATCAAGCTTCTGATTCAGTGATACAAAACGCATTCGTTTTTGTCTCCGCATACCGTCGATGGCCACATTCGTCGCGATACTAAAAAGCCAGCTCTTAAAATTATTGCCGCGAAACGTATGGGCTTTTTCATGCACACGTTTGAATGTCTCCTGAAAAAGGTCTTCTGCTTCATGGCGATTTCTGCTCATTTTCATCAAGTATCCCAATAAGCCGTCTCCATATCGGCGTACAAGCTCGTTGAACGCTGCTGTCTCGCCCTTACAATGGGCTTTGATTAAATTTTTGTCAGTGTTATCCATCGAGGCTATTTACTCCAACTACAGCTTTAGACGCTTATAGTGACTCATCGGTTGACAGTAAAAATTTATGAAGTTAATTTTTCGCGAAAATATGCGTTTTTCAGTGCTATACGCCTGAGGAAGATTCTCCGCATATATCCTTAGCTATTTCATCTTAAACCCGCATTCGGTCCGCTTTTAGGCACTTGCCTGTCCATCGCCCAGAAAACTGCATTTACAAGCAGCTGTCGAAACTGCTCGTTTTTGAAATCATCCGGATGCCCCAGCGAGGTGTAGAAAATGCGAGACCTCTGATAACTATTGGTCCACGCCATTGGCTCAGGTTCTTCGTTGGGAATCGCCCCGAGCAATAGTGGTGTTGTAGTTTTGGCTAATGGCCTTACCTCGTACAGCGAGCCGTTACCTGTAAAAGGTGTCTGCACGCCTGCGAGTATCGGATGTCTTTCGGCTCCGGCGGCGATGGCAATAGTGCACTCAGGTCCTCTTCCATGATGGCCGTGATAGTTTCCGCCTAATACTTCATGGTCGAACGTATGCCATTCGACATGGCCGGCCGGCGTATTGCTGCGTGTATCGAACGCATGACTTGCAGTTCGCAAACCAATTAATGGCTTGCCTCTGCTCAGATAGTGAAGGAAATATTTCATTTGTTCGGCTGGGAAGGCTCTGCGTCGTGCAAATACTATTGCTAAATCAGCATTAGTGAGAGCTTCCATACCCGTTATGTGATTACGTTCTTCGCCGGTTTTTTCCGTACTGCCTTGAAGTATATCGCAACACAGGCCGTATTTCATTTCCAGTTCATGCGCAAACTCAGGAAGTGTCTTGGCGGAATCATACTCACTTTCAGCGGAAATGAATACAACACGCGGACGCTTATCGTTCTTGAAGCAAAACTGCGGCTGATTTGTGATTACTGCTGATGTAACTGTCGGGCAGACGAATTTTTCTATATGTTCAACTACAAGGTCGGTGCCGGTAAAATGGTTTACAATAGGGTGCATCCGTGAGTTGTACATCGTGTCGGTCATATCGCGCATCAGCACTACATTTTTTCCGAACCTGGCCATATTTCGCAGCCCGAACGGCCGGCCGAGAACACACATATTAGTATGCACGCCCATAACGATAACATTATCGATGCCGCGCTGCTCCAGCAGGTTCCATATTTCAGCGCCGGAGTCGCTAATGGTATCTTCATTGTGAATTTTAATGGTTTCTATCTGTTTGCGCCAGGGCGAGCCCTGTTTGCACGTTGTCTTACAGTCACAACCGCCGTCCGAATGGTCTATGGGGTATCCTGTGGTCTTTTCCTTTTCGTTAATCCAGTTGCACCATTTACCTATATCCTCAGGCAGATTCGCCGCTTTGGGTGCGTTTTGAGTTTTTTTGCGGGCCGGGTGGTTTTCATAGAAATCGATTGTACCGCTGGGTGCATGTACTATCAATATTCCCTTATTACGTGCTTTGCGGATAATCTCGTTCATTCTCGGCGCCAACTCTGCGACTCGCTTAGTTGCACCTTTGCACCAGTGTCGGTCCCACATATCGCAAATTATGATGGCCGTCTCTGTTGGTTTCCATTCCAGCTTTTTATACAGCACTTGGAATTTGCCTTTGGATTCAGGTATCTCTATACGGCTGCGTGCGGCGAGCATTAGCTTATTTTCTTTTGTTGCAGCTTCTGTATTATTTGCCGCCACTGTGAAGTTACTTACTATCAGGTATGCGATTAAAAAAAGAACTATAATTGAAGCTTTAGATTTCGTTATATTCATAACCATTCGCCTCCGAATATGTTTGTCGTACGGTCTGGGTCGTTATAACAGAGCCAGCCAGCCGCCATCGACATATATAATTTGTCCGGTGATAAAATCGCCTGCTTTTGATGCGAGCAAAAGCGCCGTGCCTGCGATGTCATCGGGTTGGCCCCATCTTCCAAGCGGAGTTTTTGAAAGAACCCACTTGTTAAAATCTTCGTCGTCCTGCAGTGGTGCGGTAAGTTCCGTTGAGATATAACCCGGTCCGATTGCGTTTACATTTATATTGTATTTCGCCCATTCCACCGCAAGTGTTTTCGTCAGCATAAGCAGGCCGCCTTTGCTGCTGGCATATGCCGCCGTGGTGGGTCGGGCTGCGTGACATGTCAGCGAGCCTATATTTATAATCTTGCCGGTTTTGCCAACCTGCTTTCGATAATTACAGAATGCCTGTGACAAAACAAACGCGGCAGTAAGATTTACTTCGATAACATGGTTCCAGCTTTTTAGGTCAAAGTCTTCGCTTGGCCCGCGAACGGTCGTCCCCGCACAATTGACGAGAATATCGATGCCGTTCGTTTCAGAGATTATACTTTCAAAAAGCCCCTCTATCTCATTTATGTTTTCGAGGTCAAATGGAAATGTCCGGACCTTTCTTTCAGTGTCGGCCTGGATCTGATGCGAAGCGGCTTCGAGCTGCTCTTTGGTGCGTGCGATAATCGCAATGTCAGCTCCGTGCTCGGCCAGACCTTTCGCCACTGCAAGGCCGATACCTCTGCCGCCGCCCGTAACCAGTGCGGTTTTGCCCGATAAGCTGAAAAGTTCGCTTTTCATAGATTGATAATAGAGCAAAAAATCCGCTAAATATCAAGCTCAAAAGCGATTGTGCTGTTTCAGGAGGATCCAGCCTTTGTGGGATTTCGCTTACAGGAAATTAGACTATTGTTGAAATATTCCTTTAATATGAACCGTCAGTATTTGTAGCAGTAGTATTGTTACAGATGGCTTTTTGGAGTGTATGTTATGAAACGCACGATGTTGAACTTTATTGTTGATTTTGTGGCCTTTTTGGACTTTGTCTGTTTGGCTGTTACCGGCTTTATTATCAAATTTGCGCTGCCGCCGGGCAGCGGGGGGCGCGGCCGGGGCCTTCGAGGCGGCCGGGGGCTTGGGGCCGGCCAACAAGCTGACGAGCATATAAGAGAGCTGTGGTCGATGGGGCGGCACGATTGGGGCGATGTGCATTTCATTTTGTCTGTTATTTTTATCATTTTGATTTTGGTGCATATCATTTTGCACTGGGGCTGGATTAAAAGCTATGTCAAATCTTTGCTTGGCCTTTCGCGGAAACCAAGTAGCGGTTGATTCGTTGGTTCTTACGTAAATTAACATAGTTGGAAACTTCGTTGTATTAAAATCGGGGGGAAATTGGGATTTGTCAGGTTTTGTCGGTCTATTTCCGGAGGGATGCTCGTTTTTATAATGATATCGGGGGTTATTTTGTAAGCATGGGCAATGCGGGAGGCATGGGGAATATGGGAAGCCATTTGCTATTGTAGCAATATTATCGGATGTAACAGTCGTGTGAGTAGGGGGTGATAGTGTTATGTGTTGAGTGATAAGTGTTAAATTGGGAAAGAAGAAATTAGGCGGTGAGAGTGAAAATTTGATATTTGTGTCAATAATAAGCGGGTTAGTGACGCCTTTAGATATGAAGGGATTCGTATAACTACTATGTATCGGCTGGGGCGGAGGCCGGTGAGACGTTTGAAATTCGCTTTGTTTGGGTTTGTTTCCCACGGGCCTGAGGGTGGCTTCATTTCCATAATCCTTTACTGTTAAAGAGTATGCGCTCATTTGACCTATTTTGACTTTGGGTTTGTTTTGCATAAAAAGTCTGATTTGTCGAATGTTCTCGACAGGTGTAGAGGTACCTTATAGGCACGTAAGTAATTGGTTTGTCGGTGGTTATTAATGTTTGATGCAGGTGGATCGTGATTAATGATAGTGAAAATGGGCTAAATATTATTGGACGTTGCTGGCGGGGGGAGGAGGGTTTAGATAGGGAATAGGTAGTAGAAGTTAGGTGAATGGGGAGAAGAGAGAAAGGCTTGCGAGGGGGGAAGGAGGAAACTTTCAATTTATGATTTACTATTTTCGATTTATGATTTTCTAAATACATATTATTGTTTGGGTTACGATTGAATTATAGCCAAATGACTACGAGTGTTTTTTGGCGTGTATCTGCTGATACGAAAACGTGCGGTTCTCCGCGTCGGTCATCTGGTACCTAAGGCACAAGCCGACTGTTGGGTATTATATCATATTTTGACTCTAAAAATCAATTGAAATCGAAACTAATGTCCGTGAGATGAGCATTTCTACCGTAAGCCAGCATGAGGAACGTTCAGTATTGCGTAGTCCGGTAGGACGAAGTAAATAAAAATAGTGCCGAACTGAAGGTAGAAATGCTATTTGATTTTAGTTGGCCGGAGGGGAGATTCGGTAAATATTGGCAAATCGAATGACATCGGATATAATACAAATTCTGGCGGATTTTACGGTTGTTTTTTGGGGGGAAAAACACGTTTAGAGATAGGAAAGATTATGGAAGCAAAGACAGTTCTTGTGGAATTTCAGCGAAGACGAAGATTGTTGAAGAAATTACGACCAACGACTGCAACGGCTCGTCTTGGCGAGATGTGGAATTTTCTCGTTAGTAACCCTGAGACAGATGAAATTATAAAGGGTATACCATCTGTCGATAATCTTATTAAGGCGGGAAAAGCAAAAGAGGCGAAGACTTATGAAGAAATTGTTGGAGTCGGATTACATATATTAAGAAAATGTAATGAAGGCGAGCACATTACAAAGATAGTAGGTGATTTGGATATCGGTGTTAACCAACCGCAACCATCACAACAAAGTTATACAAATGATGCAGGTGAGTTTGTTAATGTGGCAATTGATTATGTAGAAGAAGAACTTAGTAGAACTGCAGTTGCATTTAAAGCTAAAAAGCCTAATGGAGAAAAAACACAAAAACCAATGACTTTTGGTAAAAGTGAAAATATTAAAGGTGAAACTGAGCAGAAAAAAGGCCATGAAGTTATTGGATCGGAAGGGAAGTATAAGGATGAATATCAATTGCGTGCAGCGTTTGTTAGCTTTTTAGCAAGAGAAAAAGGCTATCCCAATTTGAGTATGATACTGCAAGAATCAGATAGAGGGATTGATGGAGAAATTGATAGAGGAATAAGACCAGATTTGATTATAGTTGATCATGAGAAAAAGGAAAAGTTAGCAGTTGTTGAGTTTGGATTAATGGAAGATAATTCAACTATCCAAATAGCATGGCAACACTTTATGTACGTAAACAGGAACGCTGCATCCACAGATATTGAGGGATACTGTGTATTTCCAGATGAAGCACAATTGGGAGAAGAGTTTTATATCATTAAGCTTAGTAAAGATATCAAAAAATACGAGAGTTTATTATGTGATGATTTTCCTACTTATGAAGATTTAAGAATGAAGGTAGATACGAAGGCCAAAGCTTATGTAGATGAAGATTTTAGAAATGTGTTTCGAGAAAATTTAATAGCTTTTTTAATCAATGAAAAGAAGTTCCCCCGAGAAAATTTGGACCATGGCATTTTAAC
>CAZJIR010000064.1:0-10327 GCA_964546095.1 uncultured Pirellulales bacterium | reverse complement strand
GCAATTAGGATTGAATGGTTAAATACGGAGCTCTTAAATTTTATGGTTTCCGCATTCATTTTAACATGTGCAAAATAATTGGCAAAAAGACAATATGTGTTTTAAGAGGTAGCTAAAGAGTATTAGTTATTATGAACTTTTTGAAGGAGGATTATTATGTGTAAGAAATTGATTTATCTAATTCTTTTTATTCCAGTTCTGGGTCTGGTGCTGAGCATGGCAGGTAATGCTTCAGCCGATCTCATAGCTCACTGGAGGCTTGATGAGGGTTCCGGGACCATCGCCACAGATACTGCCGGCAATAATGATGGAACCCTGGAAGGTGATGCAACCTGGGCAGTTGGCCTGATAAATGGAGCCCTGGAGTTCAACGGTGAAGGATATGTGGACTGTGGGAATGACGATGCTCTTAATTTCGCTACGGGCGATTGGACTTTCTGTGCCTGGATAAAAACGGCTATGACTGGCGGAGGCGAAATTAACACAGGCAGCGTCTTTGCCAACGGAGGAGACTATGGTGGCGGAATACGGTACACGCTGGCAGTGAGCGAAGCAGATATGGCCGGCGCAGCTGTCCTGACCACAGATGACGATACCACGAAGCTGCAGGCAATAGGTACCGGGGGACTGGTTAACGATGACGAGTGGCATCATGTCGTTGGGATGAGAAATGGAAATACCTTGCAGGTGTACGTTGACGGGCTGTTAGATGCAACTAATGATGAAGTACCTGCTGGATATGATCTTTCCGGTACCTTTCAACATAATGCCTATATCGGCGCGATTACAGACCACAGAGACAGCAGTTTGTTTAAGTTTTATGTGGGCCTGGTTGACGATGTCCGGATATACAACACGGCGCTGACGGAGCCCGAGATTCTGGTTGCTATGGAAGGTAGTGAAGGATATCCGTATGCCTTGGGCCCCGTCCCGGCTGATGGTGCCTTGCATCCAGATACGCGGGCGAACATAAGCTGGTTTCCGGGAGATTTTGCGGTCTCGCACGATGTGTATGTGGGCAACAATTTCGACGATGTCAACGAAGCTACGCGAGATTCAGATGTGTTCCGGATTAACCAGACTACAACGTCTTACGATGCCGGCTCTCCCGGATTTGCCTATCCGGATGGCCTCGCACCAGACACAACGTATTACTGGCGGATTGACGAGGTCAACGACACTGATCCGAATAGTCCGTGGAAGGGCTGTGTCTGGAGCTTTAAGATTCCACCCAAGACCGCCTTTGCACCCGACCCGGCTGATGGTGCCGAGTCTGTAGGCCCGGATACTGACCTTAGCTGGACGGAAGGTCTCGGTTCAGAATCGCACACAGTGTACTTTGGAGACAATTTTGACAATGTCAACAACGAAACAGGAGGTTCTTCTCAGGAAGCTACGACCTATAGTCCCGGCCCACTTAGATTTGCTAAGACTTACTACTGGCGGGTCGATGAGTTTGATGACATCGACACGTATAAAGGTGACATCTGGAGCTTTACGACCGGGGGCACCGTCGGGAACCCGAATCCTTCTAATGGTGCTGTGGATATAAGACATTCACCAACTCTTAGCTGGATACCTGGTGTCTATGCCGCTTCGCATCAGGTCTATTTTGGCGCTGATGAAGATGCCGTAAAAAATGCCGATACAAGTTCGCCGGAATACAAGGGTAGCGGGAATCTTGGTGCCGAGAGCTTCGAGCCCGGAAATCTTGAGTGGAACAGCACTTATTATTGGCGTATTGATGAGGTCAATAACGTCGAGCCCGACAGTCCGTGGACAGGTCCTGTCTGGAGCTTTACGACAGGTAACTTCATTGTCGTGGATGATTTCGAGGACTACAATGATTACCCACCTGACAGGATATATGATACGTGGGTAGATGGATGGGGCACTACTACCAACGGTGCCACGGTAGGTTATCCCGAACCGGACTTTAACATCGGAGAGCATTTCATTGAAACAGAAATCATCCATGGCGGGGCCCAGTCGGTGCCATATTTCTATGATAATGACATGAAATATTCAGAAGCATTAAGGACGATGGATTCGGCGCGTGACTGGACATTGGATGGTGTTCAAGAATTGTCACTGTGGTTTAGAGGGTATCCCGATTATTTCGGCGGCTTTACAGAAGAACCGGCCGGGACTTATACGATGACCGCAACAGGCACAGATATCTGGGAGGCCTCCGATGAGTTTCACTTTGCTTATAAAGAACTCACGGGCGTCGGTTCAGTTATAGCAAAAGTCGAAAGTGTGGGGAATACGCACGCATGGGCCAAGGCCGGTGTTATGATTCGTAATTCGCTGGAACCCGGTTCCAGACATGCTATGGTGGTTGTTACACCTGCACAGGGTGTTTCCTTCCAGCGCCGCACAGTCACTGATTCGGACAGTGCCGAAACAACAGAAGCCGATGTCACTGCGCCGATATGGGTGAAAATAGAGCGTGACATTTCCGGTGATTTTGCGGGCTCTTATTCGTCCGATGGCGTCTCGTGGACACAGATTGGCGTTGAATCGATTAACATGAATGCGACTACGTATGTAGGCCTGGCAGTAACGGCACATGATCCCAATGTGATTTGCGAGGCTGTATTCTCTAATGTTAGTATCACTGGTACCGTCAGTCCGGAGTGGACGAACCAGGACATTGGCATAGCCAGCAACGCCCCTCAGCCTATGTATGTAGCCGTGGGTAACAGCACTGGTGAACCTGTAGTGATTTATCACGAAGAGCCCAATCCGACGATAATACCCGCCTGGATTGAGTGGATTATTCCCCTTCAGGACTTTGCCGACCAGGGTATAGACCTGACCGATGTTGATAATATCGCTATCGGTATCGGCACTAAAGGCGATACTACGAGCCTTGGCGGTTCAGGTAAGATGCTCTTTGACGACATTCGGCTGTATCTTCCGTTAGAGCCTGAGCCAGCACCTTAAGACTTAACCAGTAATCAGGATTGACATTGATATAGCAGATTAGCAGGCAATTCGGGGCCTATATCGAATGATTCGGTATAGGCCTCTTTTTATTTGGTTTCGTTGGAGCCGGAGCTTCGATAATTAGTAGATTGCCACGAATCACTTCGCGAAGCTCGCGACGACGATTTTTTAATTTTGTGTTAAGTAAATCCCGTGTGAAATGCAGGCTTGATAGCCAAGTAGTCCGTCAATAAGTCAGGGGAAGAACATTGAGTAAATCGGCGTGCAGAATATTAAGACCTTAGATGACAAATAGATTTTAATATTTTTTGGTGTATATAGTATCCATTTCCAGAGGGAGAGGTATTTTTCTTTTTTATATTTGTTTAATATGTTAGACTACCTGAACTTTTTTATGGAAAGAATTCATCTGAAAGGATGCTATGAACCGGCCGAATACACAAATCTATAAAGAAGAAATAAAAGCCGCTAATGGATTTAAAGTGGCAACCGTTCCTGTTGGATTAAGCGTTGAGGGGATGAGATTTCACTTTATCGGGGCAGGTGGTATCGGTATGAGCGGGCTTGCGCAGCTTCTTATAAAAAATAAAGCAGTTGTAAAAGGGTCAGACCAAATGCCAAGCGATGTTGTAGATAGGCTTTGCCAGGTGGGAGCTGATATAAGAATCGGCCACAGGGCTGAGAACCTTGGCCCGGAAACGGATGCGGTTGTTATATCAGCGGCGATAAAAGAAGATAATCCGGAATTGAAACAGGCTCGGGAGCGAGGATATAAAGTTTATAAATACGCCGAGTTGCTGGGCGAGCTAATGGACCATTATGAGGGTATTGCTATCAGCGGTACCCACGGCAAAAGTACAACGAGCGGATGGCTTGTTCATTTACTAAAGCAAGCCGGCATTGATGTGAACTTTATCATCGGGGCCGAAGTCAGTCAGTTACACAGCTCTTCGGGTGTGGCGGATAGTAATTATTTTGTGGCGGAGGCCTGTGAGTACGACAGGAGCTTTTTAAACTTAAAGCCGAAAGTCGCCTGCATACTGAATATCGAGCAGGACCATCTTGATTACTATAAGGACGAAGAGGATATAGTCGAAGCGTTTGGTGAATTCGCCCAGGGAGTAAAACAGCAGGGTGTGTTGATTGCTAACGGAAATGACCCAAATGTGGCGAAGATAATAGAGAAGCAGGAATCTGATTTGCACTGTGAAACTTTTGGGCTTGATGAAAAGTGTAATTTTTATGCTAAAAATTTTGTGCTAAATGACGGGCTTTATACGTTTGATGTTTATCATAATAGTGAGCTATTGGGAGCGGCTCGGATTTCGCTGCCGGGCAAGCATAATGTATTGAACGCATTGGCAGTAGTGGCTATGGCGGTTAACGTAGGGCTGGAAGGAAAGGAAGTGCTTGAATTGCTGCCGGGCTTTACCGGCATCGAACGCCGATTGATGTTGAAAGGGCGGTTCGATGATATAACAGTACTTGACGACTATGCTCACCACCCGACTGAAATAAAGGCATCGCTTGAGGCGATACGCCAAAGGTATAATCCGAGACGAATCTGGTGTGTTTTTCAGCCGCATCAGTACAGCAGGACAAGATTTTTGCTTGATGATTTTGCCGAAAGCTTTAAGCTTGCCGATATAACTATTGTGCCGGAAATATATTTTGTTCGTGATTCGCAGTCGTCCAAACAAGAGATTAACGCCCAGATACTTGTAGCAAGGGTGCGAGGCAATGGAGTCGAGGCTTTATTTATCGATGACTTCGGGGCCATTTGCGATTATTTACAGAGCAATGTAACTGCCGGTGATATTGTAGTAACGATGGGTGCAGGTGATATTTGGAAGGTAGCAGATGAATATATTCAACGGCTTAGAGGAAATAGTTGAGGTCGATTATCCGTTGGCCAAGCGGACGTGGTACGGGCTTGGGGGGCCGGCTGATTATTTTATTCGACCGAGGACTATCAAGCAACTCAAAGAAGTTATCAGTAGGTGCAACGAGAACAATGTCCGGATTCATGTGCTGGGGTTCGGCTCGAATTTGCTAATCAGTGACGAGGGCGTGCGGGGGGCGGTGATAAGGCTCAATTCAGAGCATTTCGCACAGATAGAGTTTGATGGCGAGGAGGTAACTGCCTGGGCGGGGGCTGAATTGAGCAAGCTGGTTTTAACATGCGTGCAAAAGGGGCTTTCGGGCGTAGAGGCTCTCACAGGTATACCCGGCTCTGTAGGCGGAGCGGTGAGGATGAATGCAGGTGGCAACTTCGGTGATTTCGGGTCGGCGGTAGAAAGTGTTACGCTGATGGATGGTGAGGGTAATGTCTTTGAAAAAAGCCGGCCGGAGCTGGTGTTCGATTACCGCCGGACTAATATCACAGCTAAGTTCATACTAAACGCGCGAGTGAAACTTAACGCGTCTGACTCAGAGCAAATCATGCGGACAGTGAAAGAAATCTGGATTGATAAAAAGAATAATCAGCCGCTAAATACGAGGAATTGCGGCTGTATATTCAAGAATCCGGAAGGAACGTCGGCCGGTGCTTTAATTGACAGGGCCGGGCTTAAAGGTCTGCAAATCGGCGGGGCAATGGTTAGCGAGAAACATGCCAATTTCATAATCGCCAACAAGGATTGTGTAAGCCGTGATGTAGTTAGACTAATAGATGCTATCAAAGAAAGAGTGAAAGAACAATTCGACACCGAGCTGGAACTTGAGATTGAGATATGGGATTAAGGGACTGAAACCATCGTGAACGAAAAGTTTAAAGTAGCTATTCTTACGGGGGGCATCGGGTCCGAGCGCGAGATAAGCATTCAAAGCGGAGTGTGTGTTGCAGAAGCGTTAAAGGAGGCCGGGTTCGACGTTATAACCGCTGATGTTCGGCCGGATAATCTTGATATATTAGACGATAGCAGTATTGACGTATTCTTTCCCGCTCTGCACGGTGAATTCGGTGAAGACGGCCAGCTTCAGCAAATACTCCAGGAAAGGGGACTTGTCTATACGGGAAGCGGGCCGGAGGAAAGCAGATTAGCATTCGATAAAATGGCAAGTAAGAAGTTCTTTACCGAAGTTAGTGTGGCTGCGCCTGCGGCGATTGAATTTAATGTTGATACTGATATCGGGCAGCTTGAAAAAAGATTGAAGCATCTTGCAGATAAATATGTTGTCAAACCGATAAGGCAGGGCAGCAGTGTTGGTGTTAGAATTGTTGCCGACGAACATGAAGCTATCGAATCCGCTAAGGTGACATTAGACGAGTTCGGCGATTGTATGATTGAAAAGTTCATCCCAGGTAGAGAAATTACGGTCGGAATACTGGATGATGATGCACTTCCTATTATTGAAGTTATAAGCCAAACCGGCTTCTACGATTATCAGGCAAAATATGTCGATGAGCAGACTGAGTATCTCTTCGATACGATTATTGAGCCTGCTCTGATAGTTCAAATCAATAAAGCTGCGATGGACTGCTTTCATGTGCTTGGATGTCGGCATTTCGCGAGAGTTGATTTTATCCTTGACGATAATGATGTTGTTTGCGTTTTGGAGGTTAATACTATTCCCGGCTTTACAACACATTCGCTTTTACCGAAAGCGGCGGAGAAGGCGGGATTTTCGATGAGTGATTTGTGCTCAAGAATCGTCGAGGCGGCATATTCACAACTGGTGAGGCGCCAAGCGTGATACGAGATTATGGCGGCCAGAAAGAAAAGAAAAAAAAGCAGGACGAAACGAATTTCATTTCAACCCAGCACTTCACGAAGGAAGAAATTACGTCGGACAAACTGGCTTGGCCCGAGTCTGATAAAAATCCTAAAAGTGTTCGCTGTGGTCTGTGTTTTAGCGGGGATGATAATCGGTTTTATATTCTTAGAAAGATACGTAAAAAAAACTACTCCTGCCACGACGAGAGCAATCGTGCTTGAGTTGACGGATGTCCCGGCCTGGGTGAACGACCAGCTTAAGAAAGAGATTTTGGCAGCGGCCAGAAGCGCCAGTGAGAATTTAAAAGTTGACGAGAATGCTGCTTTCAAGGTGCAGAGGAATATTGAGAAAGAGGTTGTGTGGCTGGACGAAGTGAAAGTGCAAACTACGCACGAGGGGCTTCGCATCGAGGGGCGGTGGCGCAGGCCTGTGGCTGTGATTAAATCGGGAGTGCGACGATTTTACGTGGACGCTGAGCAGGTGGTACTTGATTTTGTTGAAATGCCGAATCTGCCGATAGTACAGATAACAGGACTGTCGCTGATAACAAAAACACCGCCGCCGGGTGAGGTTTGGGGTGGCGAGGATGTTGCGGCAGCTATAGAGATATTAGACCGTCTCGAACAGATGGATGAGCTTGTTACACCGGATAAACCGTTGCTTGACGAAATAGACAGGATTGATGTAAGCAATTTCAGCGGCCGGTTGAGTGACCGGTTGCCACACATTATTATGTATACGAAAGACAGTACCCAGATTATATGGGGGGCTGAAGTAGGTAAATGGCAGCGGTATCTGGAATCCACTGATGAGCAGAAATTAGCAAAGCTGTACGGTTATTACACGGAGTATGGTACACTATCAGGCGGCGCACAATATATCAATTTGCGTGACCCGCAGAATGACATTCCGCTGCCTGTGGATAGATTTTAGACACTTGCGAGGTTATTTAAGGCGGTTGCCAGGTCGGTATAATGATATGGTATTTGAAATTCAGTGCAGAGGGATTTGAGCTTTTTAAGTGCCGATTCGCTTAACCGGCTCTGGAAATCCGTATCGGCTTTACAGTGAAAAATCCTACATCCGGCGAAACGATATTCATATACCGAGCATTTTCCATTGGTGTTATAAGGGCATCGGCTCGATAGCATCGGCCTGGTATTTTCAGAGCCGAGATTTGCAGTTAAATACATCAATTCCGGGGGTGTTAGGAATAAACGATGGTCGAATCCTTGCCCGTTATCAGAGGCAGACCCGTTAAAATTACAACATTTACCACAGGCACTGCATTTACCGGCCAGCTCGTTATTATCACGAATCTGAGTATCAAGCCATTTGTAAATTCTTGCTACTCTCTCGAGGAGCCGGGAGTTTGTTTGGCATTCTGCCACCATTTTTTGTTCCTTTTGATTTTTTTTATTTCGTCGTAGCTGTAGAGTCTGCCGCAGTTGATGCCGGGGCATTTTTGAGCGGCCTTGTTCCAAGCGTTGAGGTCGGTGAGATTGTCGGACCAAAAAGGCCAGCTCCTGCACTGGCTCGGACGAACAGGGTAAATCATACATAATTTTCGGCCGGCGTTGTTTTGCAGGAAGATGCAGTCTCTGGTAGTACGGTTTTCAATAATTGTTGTTCGCAGGCTGACGCGTCTGAGATACTGACGTCGTAGCTCAGACGGGGTTGTTTTTAGAAAATCAGCGATAAGCTCAATCTCCGGCTTCGTAACCCAGATGTAACCTTCGCCCGGCCCGGAACAGCACCGCCCACACTCCACACATTCGAAATGCAGGCCGGCAATGTACCAGGGATTTTTCTTAATCATAGATTTCACAAATGAGCCTTGTAGTTGTTTCTATTTATACCACACTTAACTTTATCGCGATTATTCTGGATTCCCGCTTATACGGGAGTGACAAAAAAACATAAAAGGCGTTTTGATTTCACCATTTCAGGACGGCTCCGGTGTCGGCGCTGGTTGCCATTGAAGCATATTTTGCCAGGTAGCCTTCGGTTATTTTCGGTTTAGGTGGTTTCCAGGACTTTTTGCGTTCGGCAAATTCATCATCGGAGAGCTTTACGTTTATTTTGTTATTGGGGATGTCAATTTCTATTACGTCTCCATCTTTTAATAATCCAATGGGACCGCCTACGGCGGCTTCGGGGCTAATATGGCCAATGCAAGCGCCTCTTGTCCCGCCACTGAACCGGCCGTCTGTAATCAGGGCGACCGATTCACCCAATCCGGCGCCTATAATGTAACTTGTCGGGCTTAGCATTTCCTGCATACCCGGGCCGCCTTTGGGGCCTTCGCAACGAATCACAACGACATCGCCTTCTTTGACTTTACCTGCCAGTATACCATCGCAGGCTTCTTCCTGGCTCTCGAAGATGACGGCCGGGCCTGTATGTGTTAGCATTGCAGATGTTACGCCGGCGGTTTTGACTACGCTGCCCTTTGGAGCGAGATTGCCGGTAAGAATAGCCAGACCTCCGGTCTTGGAATATGCGTTATCGAGAGGATGGATAACTTCGGGGTTTTTAATCTTGGCATCTGCTATGTTTTCGCCGAGCGTATTAGCAGTAACTGTAAGACAATCCGTATTCAGAAGATTCGCAACCTTGCTTATTTCTTTTAGTATCGCGCTTATGCCGCCGGCGGCATCGACGTCCTCGACGTGATATTTGCTCGATGGCGCTACCTTGCAGATGTTGGGGCATTTGGCCGAGATTGCATTTATGCGGTCGAGGTCATATTCGATGCCGGCTTCGTTTGCGATTGCCAGTGTGTGCAGGACGGTATTTGTCGAGCCGCCCATCGCCATATCCAGAACGAGGGCATTGTCGAAAGATTTGGTGTTTATGATATCCAGCGGTTTGATGTCCTTTTCGATGAGTGCCATAATCTGCTTGCCCGCAGTTTTGTAAAGCTGCTGACGTTTTGGGTCAATGGCCAGGATTGTACCATTGCCGGGCAGCGCCATCCCGATTGCTTCGCAAAGACAGTTCATTGAATTGGCTGTGAACATGCCGGAACAGCTACCTTCCCCCGGGCAGGCGGTGCATTCAAGTTCTTTTAACTGAGCTTCATCAATTTTGCCGGCGTTGAATTCGGCAACGCCTTCGAATATGCTGATTAGGTCAACTGTTTTTCCATCCTTTGTTTTTCCTGCGGCCATAGGGCCGCCGGAGACGAAAATTGTCGGGATATTCAATCTTACAGCCGCCATTAACATTCCGGGTATAATCTTATCGCAGTTGGGGATGCAGATAAGGCCATCAAAACAGTGCGCCTGTGCCATAGTCTCAACGGAATCGGCGATGATTTCTCTTGAGGCGAGTGAATATTTCATACCTGTGTGGCCCATAGCAATGCCATCACAAATTGCTATGGTATTAAATTCAAAGGCGGTTCCACCGGCGGCGCGGACAGACTCCTTAACCACCTGTGCAACTTTATCGAGGTGTACGTGGCCCGGGACAATCTCACAAAAGCTGTTTGCAACGCCGATGAACGGCCTTTCGATATCGGCATCATTCAGACCGCAGGCGCGGAGCAGGCCGCGGTGCGGGGAACGCTGAAAACCTTTTTTGACTGTGTCACTTTTCATAATTTGATTTCTCCAAACAATAAAGACGTAATTTTTAAAAAATCCAAAAGACG
>CAZJIR010000063.1:0-10401 GCA_964546095.1 uncultured Pirellulales bacterium | reverse complement strand
AGATAAAGATTCAGTGAAGGCTGTTATATATGTGGCAGTAAAAGGAAGGTTTTAATAATGAGTGAAGCAAAAAAAGGAAGGATAGTCAAAGTCGCAGGGCCTGTTGTTGTCGCCGAAGGCATGGCCGGTACGCGAATGTATGATGTTGTTCGTGTGAGCGAATTGAACATCATAGGTGAAATCGTCGAATTGCACGGTGACCTGGCTTCGATTCAGGTCTATGAAGAGACCACCGGCATAGGTCCGGGCGAGCCTGTAGTTGATACCGGGGCGCCCTTGAGTGTTGAGTTAGGACCTGGACTGATTGAGAGTATTTACGATGGTATCCAAAGACCGCTGAACTCGCTTGTGGAAGTTGAAGGTGAGTTTATGAGCAGAGGCAGCGCCCTGCCCGGCCTGGACAGAAAAAAGAAATGGCACTTTAAACCAACAGTAAACGAAGGTACAAAGGTCAGCTCAGGAGATATTATAGGTGAGGTCCAGGAAACTACGCTTGTCTTGCACAAGATTATGGTACCGATTGGCGTAGAGGGAACCTTACAAAAAATACATGAGGGCGAGTACACAGTCGAGGAAACGATTGGAGTTGTAATTGCTGATGATGGCGCAGAGTCCGAACTTAAATTAATGCAGGAATGGCCTGTACGTAACGCGAGGCTTACACAAAAGAGGTTGGCGCCAAATCAAATTCTCGCTACGGGTCAGCGGGTCATCGACACCTTTTTCCCAACGACCAAGGGCGGAACAGCCTGCGTACCCGGGCCGTTCGGAACCGGCAAAACAGTCGTTCAGCATCAGTTGGCAAAATGGGTTGACGCAGATATAGTTGTTTACGTCGGTTGTGGCGAACGCGGCAATGAAATGACCGATGTTTTAACAGAGTTCCCGGAATTGAAAGACCCCCGTAGCGGCGAGCCGTTAATGCGGCGCTCGGTCCTAATTGCAAACACATCAAATATGCCCGTAGCAGCGAGAGAGGCCTCAGTCTATACCGGCATTACAATAGCCGAATATTTCCGCGATATGGGCTACGTCGTGGCACTAATGGCCGACAGCACAAGCCGATGGGCTGAAGCAATGCGTGAGATATCGACCCGCCTGGAAGAGATGCCTGCCGAGGAAGGCTATCCTGCTTATTTAGCGGCCAGAATCGCAGCGTTTTATGAAAGAGCCGGCCGGGTACAGTGTCACGGCAATCCAGAAAGAGAGGGCGCATTGTCAATTATAGGCGCGGTAAGCCCGCCAGGTGGTGACCTTTCAGATTCCGTTGTGCAGGCGACACTGCATGTTGTCAAAGTCTTCTGGTCACTCAAGGGCGAGCTTGCCTACCAGCGACATTTTCCGGCGATTGACTGGCTCACTTCGTATAGTTTTTATAAGCAATATCTCAAAGAGTGCTTCGAAGATAAGGAAAAAGGCCAGGAGATGGAACAAATGGCCACACAGGCAATGGGTTTGCTCGAACAGGAAGCTGAACTGCTTGAGATTGTTCGGCTGGTTGGCGCCGAAGCACTGTCACCGCAGGACAGACTTGCACTTGAGACATCCAGGTCCATCCGGGAGGACTTCCTGCACCAGAACGCCTTCCATGAAGTTGATACCTTCACTGCGATGGACAAACAGTACGAAATGTTAAAGAACGTCCTGCACTTCCACAAACAGGCCCTCGCTGCCATCGAGACCGGTGTTGAAACCACTGATATCTCCAAGCTGCCCGTGCGTGAGGAAATTGCAAGGGCAAAATACATTCCGCACGAGTCCGTGGACAAAGTCGCCGCAATAAGGAACAAAATCGATGAGAGTATAAAGCAGCTGCATCCCTCGGCTGTCTCTTAAAGAATGTGAAGCATAAAACAGGAAAAGGAATAAAACATAATTTTTTGTTATTCTGAGCAAAAGCAGAAAATAAAACAGTGAACGAAATATGGTATACGATTGAGTCCCGCCAAGCGTGGGGTCAATCACAAAATATGAGATACGAAACAGGAGTTTGAAATGCCGTCTATAAAAGAGTACCAAACAGTTATAGATATCTCCGGCCCCTTAATGATGGTCGAGATGGTTGATGAAGCTAAGTACGGACACATCGTCGATATTGAGCTCGGTGACGGCTCGATACGTCACGGCCAAATCCTGCAGGTCGAAAAAGACAAAGTGCTCGTTCAGGTCTTCGAGGGCACGCGAGGTATTGACGTCAAAAAGAGCACCGTTCGGTTTTTAGCAAAGCCGCTGGAATTGGCCGTCTCACATGATATTTTAGGCAGGGTTTTCAACGGCCTTGGCGAGCCTAAAGACGATGGTCCCGCCATCATCCCCCAGAAACGGCTGGATATTAACAGTAAACCGATTAACCCGTATGCTCGCGATTATCCGAACGAATTTATTCAGACCGGCATATCGACAATTGACGGCTTAAATCCACTCGTTCGCGGTCAGAAGCTGCCTGTATTCTCTGGTGCAGGCCTGCCCCACGACCAAATTACCGCTCAATTAGCACGCCAAGCAACGGTGCTCGGAAAGGGCGAAGACTTTGCAGTTGTATTCGCAGCTATGGGTATTACATTCGAGGCGGCACAATTTTTTATCGACGACCTCCACCAAACCGGGGCCATAGAACGCGCGGTGATGTTCGTAAACCTCGCAAATGACCCGGCTATTGAGCGAATAGCGACGCCGAGATTCGCACTTACCGCCGCCGAATACCTCGCGTTCGAGCTGGATATGCACGTACTGGTAATCTTAAACGATATGACAAACTACTGCGAGGCGCTTCGTGAAATCAGCGCAGCCAGAAAAGAAGTGCCAGGCCGGCGAGGATATCCGGGTTATCTCTATACGGACCTAGCAACCGTTTACGAAAGGGCCGGGCGAATAAAGGGGAAAAAAGGTTCGATTACAATGGTTCCCGTATTGACGATGCCGGAGGATGACAAGACCCACCCGGTGCCGGACCTGACAGGTTATATCACCGAGGGACAGATAATTCTGTCTCGCCCGTTACACAGAAAGGCCGTATCGCCACCGGTGGATGTTTTGCCCAGCCTGTCGCGACTTAAAGATAAGGGTATCGGCGAAGGTAAGACCCGCGAAGACCATGCGGACCTTTATAATCAGCTTTATGCAGGTTATGCACGCGGGAAAGAATGTCAGGAGTTGGCGACTATTATGGGTGAGGCCGCCCTTTCGGAAGAAGATAAAAAGTATATGACCTTTGCCAATAAGTTCGAGGCCGAGTATGTCTCGCAGGATTATTATGAAAACCGCACAGTCCATCAGACGCTCGACCTCGGCTGGGAACTGCTTAGTATGTTCGAAAACGCCGAGCTAAAGCGTATTGATGTCAAACTCATAGAAAAATACATGCCTAAATTCCGCAAGGGTACATCGCAGCAGAAAACTTCCACCGGTGAAGCTGGAGAATCGAATGAGGAGCAGGCAGAAGAAGATGAAGATAGTCTGGGGGAGTCCGGACAAGCCGAAGGTGACCATACAGAGGAGGTTGAAGTAAGTGTTAGCTAATGTAAATGCAACACGAATGGAATTGCTTAGATTGCGTAAGCGCGTGGCGCTTGCCAGCAGGGGACATCGTCTGCTTAGCGAAAAAAGAGATGAGATATCCCGGCAGTTGATTCAGATTGCCAGAGATATTCAGCCGCTGCGCAAAAAAGTCGAAGCAGAGCTGCTGGAAACGTGCCGGCGATTTATGTTAGCCCGTGCGACGATGGAGCCGGAAGATACCAAGGCCGCTCTTGAGGTTCCGACGAAGAAGTTCAGCTTAGCAATTTCGTTTGCCAATATAATGAACGTAAGGGTCCCGCATCTTGCCAAAGAGATGGAGGGGGAAATTATATGCTACGGCTTTGCAACAACGTCCGGCGAGATGGATGTTGCATTACTTGCCCTTGAACGTGCGTTTGATAATTTGATTGAATTGGCTGAAAAGGAAAAGCAGGCACGCCTGCTTGCCGTTGAGCTTCAAATGACCCGCCGGCGTGTCAATGTCCTGGAACATGTTGTCATTCCCGAACTGCACGAGACTATCAGGTTCATTTACGATAAATTGGCCGAGGCTGAACGCGATAACATTTCCCGCCTAATGAAGATAACTGATATCATTAGAGGATGATTCGTCGCACGTGACTCGTGATTCGTTGTTTGTTGATAGCTGTTCGTTGTTCAATTCTCGATACTTCCGCCTTCGTTAACACTACGGCGAGACAAGACGGCGAGGCAGGCAGGACAGGTTTCGCAGGGATTAAACTTTCGAAGTGTATTACGACCAAAAGCGGGGGATGATTCCGCCGGTTCGGCTGATGTACTGACGGTACTCCTGGCCGAATTGCTCAAGCATCATCTTTTCCTCTTCCGGGGCCCGGACAAGATACATCGGAACAAAAGCGACCAGAAATATCCAGCCTGCGAGCCAGTTTCCCAACAAGAGCCCTTGTGCAATTGCCCAGAGCAGGTGTGCCGCATACATCGGATGCCGAATATGGCGGTATACACCATTCGTTACGAGTGTGTGTTCCTGCCGGATTTTCAGTATGGCCGACCAGTTCCGCCCGAGGTCGGCATGTGACCTCCACAAGAGCAAAAGGGCAGCGGCAAAGACCGCCGTTCCTATCCAGCCGAGCCATCCGGGCAGGTCATAATCCGCAAAGTCCAGCCACGACGTAAACAGATAGAACAAAGGCGCAGCCAACCCCACGCCGGAAACGCCAATCAGAATAATATCCAATACGCTCTTGCATTTATTGGCGGTTTTGTCGCCTCTGCATCTGAATGTATATACCTTGCGCATCATCGAGCCTACAACAAAACCGGCAAGAAAAATAATCTCAAAGATATTATCGATTCCAAGCAATGTTATCTCCTTTGCCGAACGTTATTACTTAAATCCCTATGGCTATTCAGGTCCAATCTTACCATCTTCTAAGACTTCGTCAACCGAATGCTTGTTTAGCTATAGAAGACAGCCATCAGTATGCCAACGATGGCGACGCCTATGGTGGGCAGCAGCAGTTTGGATATGATTCTGAATAGCGAGGTCTGGAAATAGCCGGCCGAGAGAGCTATGCATAAATGAACGGGTGTGAGCCAGAGGCCGAAAAGCACGCCTGCAAAGGCGAGGCTTTCAAGGCCCATGTTCACATCAGGCCCGACGCCTATAAAGACGAGAAGGAAGGGATAGGTAATCGCCACGGTGGGCATTGTTACTCCCGTCGCAAAAGCAACCAACATCGGAAGCAGAAACACTAAAACCGGTATGGGCACGTGGGCGCTGGTAAGAAACTGCACGATGCTGCCTATAGCGCCGCTTGTTTCGAGGTTGAGCTTGAAGAACAAGGCTCCGAAAATAAGAAGGACCATATCCGGCTCGCGTGCCGCTTTGAAAACGTCAGCCCATCGCTTAAATGGAACCTTGTGCATAACGAGTAATCCGATAATGGCCAGGAAGATTCCAACGGCCGGCGGGACATCAAAGATGACATATAAACCAGCCGTGAAAGCGATAGGCCAAAAGGCGTGCAGGAAGTAACGCAGGCTATGGCTCATGCGGTGCTCGGGTTGCCGGTGTTCGGGTTGTTTCGGTGGTATGCCGAACAACAACAGGACAACAACACCGCATATAATGGCCGCCCCGGTCAGTACTATATGATAGGAAAACAGCGTCAGGGCCGAGACGCCAAGCAGGCTCTGGATAAGAGGAATCACCGGGTATAGCGGCCAGACCGGCTCCACCTGATGGCGGAATAAAAAGTTAATGGCGGCCAAGCGGCTCCGCTCGACGCCTATTTTATCTCCGGCCTCGCGAACCATTGGCGCCGAGAGCATAATACCGCCGGGCGTCGGCAGCATTCCCATCAATATCGGTATCATAGCCAGTGCAAACCTGCGGCTTTTGAATAAACTGTGCATAGCAGGTGCCAATTGTTTTGAAATACCGATTTCTTCCATCGCCGCACCAATGACGTTGACCAGCAGGACCAGAGCGGTAAGTGAGACGAAAAGATAGACTGTGGTTCGAGTCAATGGCTCAGCGTGCCACTCCGTGATTAGCGCCATGCCGGCATCCCAGGGCCAAACGCGCAACAACAATGCCAGCAGACAGGCCGATATGACCATAGCCAAACCGATTTTGACCTTCAGGCGGAGCAACGCTATCAGCGCGGCAAGTGATATGATTATGGATATAAATGCATACATGGTGGCTTATATTAACAAGAACAATTTCAAAAGGCAGGTTTTTTCGTGGAGGAATTCTCGAAATATTCAGAAGCAGGTTTCCCTCAAGTTTTTTTTCATCCGTAAACAATTAAAAAGGGGCCTATACCAAACTGGTATAGGCCCCGAAAAAACAATTCTATCTATCAAGAACGCCGATGTCAATCACCTGCAAGGAAACGAACTTCAAGCTCGGTCAAGGCCCTGTTGTAGATGTTGAACTCATGAATCGCACCAATCCACTCAGGGTCTGCACTATAGCCACCCTTTGCAAGATAAGCCAGGTTGTTACTGAGGCCGGCAATGCTGTTGTGAGCATCCAGAAGGGTACTGGCAATCAGCTCGCCGTCAATGTACAAGGTTATCTCCGTGTCATCAATGGTACTTACCATGTGATGCAATCGGCCATCATCGTATTCGGGGCCATCGGCTCCGGTCTCAGCTTCATAGGGGGCTGTTTCGTTACCAATTGAGATTGCAGCGCGACTCTTGTCGTCACCTCTGGCTGAAGTGATAAAGAAGCCGTTAGCGCCAAGGCCACCAACAGAATCGCCAAAGTAAGCCAGCATGCTCCAGCTCGTATTTGCGCCGGCAGTCGGGGTATACCAGGCTTCAATCGTAACTTCGTCAAAGGTGTTCATAGCAATGACGTCACCGGGCATTTCCATCCATTGGTCCTGAGCGGTTGTTACCATAGCTCCATCAACGATGGCCGCGCCACCAACCAATGTGCCATGGGCGGAACCAACACTGTCGTTTGCTGTGCCGTCCTCGAACGTGTACGAGTGAACCAGGTTCTCGGTGCCGGGGTCAATCGGATCGTCCAGTATAGGATACAGGCGAATATCATCGAAGAACACTACACCTGAACCGCCGGGCTGTGGATTAGCTCTGTCGCCGAATCCAATTCCAAGGGTATCGACATCGGTAAGGTCCACGCCCTGGTCTGCGAATGCCTGCAAGGGAATATTCCATTCGGTCCACACATCAATCTGCGATGCATCGGGATTCTCGTTATAGACCACAGCGCTGCCGTTAAGAACAACATACATCTGTGCTGGAGTATTACTGGGCATCTCCACACCAATGGCCTGCTGTGTCCATATCTGCGGACTTACCGTACCGGTAGTTTCGATGTTGGAGAATACAGCCGTACATATTTCAACAGTGTTATGGCTTGTCACCACCAGACCAATATAGATATCCAAAGGCATTCCAGTGCTCTGCGGGTTCCATGACATCGCCACCCAGTTGACACCATCGCTGGAGTAGTAGCCGTTAAAGTTGTCGGAGGCGTCACGGTCTATCCTTATCCAGTAAGGTGCAGTAATTGCTATTTGCTCAGCGGTTGCTACTGAAGTATCGCTCACAGCATCAATGGCCGGAGTCAGTCGAGCCTGGTATCTGCATCCGTTATCGGGTGTGATATATACCGCGGCGAATTTCGAGCCCGGGTCAAGAGTCTGACGAATCATCACACCTGCTTTGGCCCAGGGGTCAGTACCTTCAAGACTTTCCACCTTAGCTACTATGGACCCGGGTCCTGACAGTTGCTTGTAGACAAAACGGAACTCGTCAGCCGTGCCCCAGATATCAGCGCCGGAAGCGGATATCGTGATTGTGCCGGGGGGGTCTTCCACAAAGGCTGTAGGATTACCTCTGAACCAGAGCTTTAAGTCGCTGATGCCCTTCTCGGCCCAGCTTCGCCGAGAGCTCAACGTCATGGTCGCCTCAGAGTTTCCGACACTGTTGTCGTAGAAATATGGCATGGACTGAGCGCCGCTGTTAATAATAGAAGTCTCAACGAAATGCTCCCCCTCGTCAAAATCAGGAGTAGGATAACCTACCGTTGAACCGTTTGTTGCAACGGCCCAGCCATCTATCCATGCATCGAATACCCTTTCAGGTTCGAAGTCGTTGTAATCCTCGAAATCATCCACAACAAAATAATCCTGTGTTTTAAATTCCCAAACATTCCCTTGCCAGATGGCTGTAGTTTCGGCGTTATTAACCTCATCCACCCGCCAATAGTACCTCTTGCCTAAATCGAGTGATAAGGGGCCGTAGCCGGCATCGGTTACTGTCATAACATCCGCCGTACCATCTATCACAGCCTGCTCATCGTCGCTAAAGTAGACGTTGTGTTCAGCCGCTTCTCTACCCGCTTTCCAGCCAAGGGTCAAATCCACATCGACATCTGTCACCCTGGCAGCCGGGCTGGGGTCTTTTGCATGGACAGGTATCTGGAGGAAACGAACCTCGCTCAGGCCATATTGAGTCAGGATGCCTCCCCAGTTGCTATTGGCTGTAAGCTTAACGTACTTTACTGCTATATTACCAAAATCAACCGTAGTATTATGTGCATAATCATCCTCACCAGGAGCTTGAGCAAATTCAAGAGTAGTTCCCAAACTCGCATAGTCGGTACCGTTTAGAGAATATTCGACAGTAACATCTTTAAATCCTAAACCTATAATCGGTTCCAGACTTTCATTAGAGTTCCATACCAACATCTGGTAAAGCTTGTAAACCTTGTCGAATTCAAATTCAATCCAAGTCGGCTGCTCCCCATCTCTGTTGCTCAACCACATATTGCCGTCACCTTCTTTAACGTGCAATAATCCGCCCTCATTCAGTCCCGAACCGTTCACAGCATTTTCCGGTTCTTTTTCTTCCTCATAACTGGAAGCTGTGACAGTTATATCATCACCGACAATCGGATAAGCCGTTAGTTCAATTGTAAAACTCCAGACCTTACCTTTATATATAGTACCGCCAGCCTCAACTGCATCAATCCGCCAATAGTAGCTTTGGTCGAGTTCGAGACGGCCGGGGGGGTCATAGGTGTTAGTACTATGGTCCTGGCTAACCAGGACACTCAACGGATTGTTCCTGTCTGCATCGTTGACATCATCTAAAGATGTTCCTAAATACACATCATGCGTCTGAGCAGTTGTTCCAGGTGTCCAACCAAGAACCGCTTCACGAGATACATCTATGGCCTCATCTTGAGGATTAGGTGCGGAGGCGTTTTCAATAGCTAATGCATTTCCAGCCATAATATCCAGAATTTCATCCTGCGTGAGCACATGGTCGTAGATTTGAAAATCATCCAAAGACCCGTTATAGTACGGGTCAGCACCGTATTCGGACCTACCGAGCCAGTTCTGCGTAGTAGTTCCAAGGTCGGTTGGAAAGTATCTGGCAGAGGTGTTTTCAGCAACGACCTGACCGTTGATATATAACGTGTGTGTGTTGTTAACTGCATCCATCGTCACGGCTACATGATTCCATCCGTCGGGAAGGGCATCCGGCGCAGTGGCCTGATCCTCGTCAGCATAACCGCTCACTGTAACTGCGAAGCGCAACGTACCTGAAGCACCATTGTTGGGTGTAATGAACATATTGACAGTTGTGCCGGTGCCGATGTCCAAAATGCGCTGCCATGAACCGCCAGTGCCGGAAAAGTTCGCCCATATTGTGAAAGAGGTGTTGGTCAGAGACCCAAGGAGAGGAGTAATGGGCAAATCAACATAGTCTCCTGTACCATCGAATTCCAGCGCCCCGCCTAACTGCCCATCAATCCACTGTGGGTCACCTTCGAGTGTGCCATCGTTCGCATTTTCACTCGAATCGACGGCAATTGTGCCGGTACCGTCATCGAACTTCCACCAGCCAACATTGTCAGCATTAGCCGTACTCGTCAAAGCCAAACCAACAACTACAACAAAAGAAACCAAATACATTAATTTTCTGCACATAATAGTCCTCCTTAAAACTAAAATATAGATTTGTAATTGAAATGCAAAATATTTGAACTACGAAATACAAAGCCATAACTCTGTCTCTGTACTTCGCACACTTTACAACAACTCCTCCTCAATTCTATTCGTTAATCTACGATATTTCCACGTTCCAGATGGTCAAAATCCAAACCCATACAAACACACCACATTACTATATCCGTTTATACCAAATTAACCGCTGTCCGGTCAAGAATTTTATTCCTTTTTGCCAAGATTTCGTATGGATAAAAACTTATGCTCTCACGTTCTAAAATCCCTGCCCACCGACCATAAAATAGAAAAAGAGGCCTATACTGGTTCAGTATAGGCCTCAAGATTGCCTAAAACAGTAACTATCACGTCCTGATTCGGATATTCCTCAATTCAGAAG
>CAZJIR010000062.1:0-10638 GCA_964546095.1 uncultured Pirellulales bacterium | reverse complement strand
TCACCTGTCTTGCCGTTATAGCCGTCATACTTGAAAGAACCTCGATTAGGCCCTGTCCTGCCCGGGTCTTTTCCTCTTCCGGGATGCTTGACTACAAAATCATATACACCGTCGCCATCAAGGTCGCCAATACCTACCATGGATACACTTCTTACATCATCTTTTAATGAAATCGACTTATACTGCTGAATCTCAGTATTTGCCTGAAGTTCCACCTTCTCCGAAGCTTCCATCTCCCGACCATTCAATACAGGCCTGACCCACCAGGCGTTAGCTACATCTAAAGAGGCTTTGTCATCTACGAAATCCGTAGTTTTAGTGACAGGTTGAGCGTTCAATCTAATAGCCTCACCACCTGCTGTCGAACGATAAACATTAAAGGTAATATCTTCGGGGTCGTTCTTTAACAAACGCCAGCCAAGATAAACTTTACCCCTCTCCATAGGAATAGCCAGCATACCCCGATTAATTTTTTCCTCGATACGCTGCTGAGCCCAGCCTAACTTCGCATTCGGATCGTAAAGCGGGTCCATTGCATAAAAGCTCAGGTTGGGCGGAATCTCATTTGCAGAAAGCTTACGCAATCCCCGCTCGTTATTCTCTGGTGGTCGAGTTCGCGACCGATCTCTTCTACGCTGATTTTGCGCGACCGCAATGGATGCGGCAACAAAAATTAACAATAAACAAATTTCAACTTTTTTGACCACGATTTGTCACCTCCCTAAAAACATTTTCATTCTTTTTTATCATCATTAATACATTCGTACTTTCCAGGCGACCTTGCCTGCGAGAGGGTCTTTACTTAATTTGAAGCTATTGCCATCCTTGGTTATCATTAAATCATGTAGCATTTGATTTGATGGCAGACATACTTTGCCTGTAGCTTCTGTTGCTTCCTTAGCAAAGACTACCAGTTCCAAACTCGACCAATCCATCTGAGCAGTTGACTGGGCAAGTTCGATATGTGGTATTGCAGTACCGTCCCTGACTAATACAACTGCAGGAATATCACCGGCCTTAATGTGATGCCAGCCACCGGCATATATATCGCCTGTCTGATAGTCTATCCACCACCCCGGAGGCAAATATACATCACGGGAGCCAACACTTTCCAACAGCGGAGCCACCAACATATCCGAGCCAAACAAATACTGGTCATCCACCCGCCATGAACCCGGGTCATTCGGATATTCAACAAATAAAGCTCGCAGCATGGGCAGACCACGTTGGGAACAATCTTTAGCCTGAGCATATATATAAGGCATCAGTTTATATTTCATTTCACAGGCTTTACGAAAAGCGTTCATAAAGTCCTCTCCATACTCCCAAGGCTCCGTAGGTGGTGCGCCATGACTACGAGTATGCGAGGTCAGCATACCGAACGGTGTCCAGCGGCGGTAAAGATCTTCGGGACAACTTTTCACAAATCCACCTATATCGTGTGCCCAAAATGAGAATCCCGACAGACCCATGGACAAACCCGCTTTCAAAGTGGCAGTCATAGCCGAATCGGTATTGGCCGGGTCACCACCCCAGTGAACGGGATAGCGTTGGCTTCCCGCCCAGGTACTGCGGGCCCAGATAATCGTATCACCCGTGATTTCCTTTGTTATCTCCGCCACGACCTTGTTATAACGCAGTGGATAAAGATTGTGCTCATAAAAACCTGTGCGGCCGGATGCATATATACCATCAGCAGGCGCAGCCTCACCAAAATCCACTTTAATGACACTCACACCCTGACGCAGCAGACCCGCAATCTTGTCTTGATACCATTTCACAGCCTCCGGATTGGACAAATCCAGCACCGCATCTTCAAAAGGCAGATTACCCTTTCTATCTTTGACAAAAAGACCCTTTTCAATAATCTCAGGGAACAGGGTATTCTTTGGCACAAAGTAAGGCAATTGCCACAGACACGTCCTGAAGCCCATCTCTTTAAAATCAGCCATCATCTTGGCGGCATCGTCAAAACGTGATTTGGAGAACTGATAATCACATCGCCAGTCCGTTTCAAACCAGCCCGTATCAAAATGAATCACATCACTTGGAATCCTGTTGTCTCTGAGTTTCTTCGCTACTTCACGCCCCTCTTTCTCCGAGAAATACGTAATCCGGCTCATCCAGAAACCAAACGACCACAAAGGAGGCATCGCTGCCTTGCCGGTTAGGTCTGTATATTCATCCAGAATATCCTTTGGCTCACCGAGAAATACGAACAAATCAAGCTCATCATCCCCTATCATCATCGAATTGACACTACTATAGTACTTGCCGAAATCGCAGGTGATTGGCGATGAGGTGTGCATGAATATGCCATAGCCCCGGCTGCTCATATAAAACGGGATAGGCTTATACATTGTCTCGTTTTGAGTTCCGTTGCTATCGTCGGCATAAAGCACTACCTTCTGTCCCCGCTTGTTGAATTCTGTAAAAGATTCGCCGCATCCAAAAATCATCTCATTGGGTGACAATCTGAATACAGCAGCCATACTCGTGGAATAATCCGCCGCCCGGCGCACAAAAGAAAAAGGCAAAAGCGGCGTAAAGGTCTCACTGTCATCTTCGGTATGAATCGTGCGGGTCAGCAGGCGTCCCTTGGCATCTCGAAACTCTATATGCCAGGGATTTTCCATGATAATGACTGAGCCGTATGGACTCTTATAGCGATGTCCTCCATCAATCTTATCATATTTCCAGGATGACTTGTCCTGTGCAGCCCTGCCATTGGCCAACATCAGAGAAGACTGCTCACGCTTTACCTGAAATCGTGACACAGTTCTTATCCTGACCGTACGTGCGGATATGAATTCTACCGAAAACGGCAATGATGGCGATTCCGCATATTCGACCGTAGGGAATTCGTTGGCTGGAACAGGTCCAAGCACGCCTAACATATTATTGAAGGCCTGACGCGTTGAATATTCATGCCTCAGGTATGTAATTTCCCCTTTGCCTGTGGCAGGGTCGAACTTTGACAGACGGTCCGCGCAATAATACGTATTTGAAAAATTACGAAAATCCGCGCTGATATCCACAACTTCATTTAACAAGAATTGATTCTTATCAGGCGAATGCATAGGAATCTGCGCTATTACTCCCGTAGATAACCAAAGTATCAAAAAAACACATACTGTTAATACAACGTTATTCTGTTTTTGACTCATAGTAGGTCTCCTCTTAATTTTTTTGAACTATATTAAAATTCTCACCGTTAAACTTATAATGACGCTATTGAGATCCATACTATAAAACCACAGATTATCATTCAGCGTTTCTGCGTATGATGGCTTCTCCTTCCTCGACTTCAATCGTCAAGCCGGAAAGGTCCAGACCTTTTACATTCTCTAAAACAAAACCTCTTCGAGCTTTTATCCTGCAATTTTCAAACGTAACATTCTGGATAGGACTGTCTTTCAGACCGTGCATATCACCAACATTTCCAACTGTGCCGGAAACGTTTATAATTTTCACATTACGCACTACTGGTAAAGGATCGGAAGGCGGCTTAATAGGAGGCCTCATCCTCCATGCCATATTGAATTCAAATGCCTTGCGCGTATTCTGAAGCTCTATATCCCGATAGGTAATATTCTCGACCACACCACCCCGGCTCGGCTGAGATTTAAAACGAATAGGAGCCCAGTTGTCCGCTTCTACAATGCAGTTACGAATCTCCACATTGCGGATACCACCTGACATTTCACTGCCCATTGAAACCCCGCCATGTCCATAACGGAACACACAATTCTCAACCACAATATCCTCTGCCGGCCGGTTCACTCGACGTCCGTCCTCGTCCTTGCCCGACTTAATTGCGATGCAATCGTCATTTACATCGATGTCACATCCTGCAATACGCACCTTTCTGCTCGAATCCACATCCATACCATCCGACATAATTATATTGTGCTCGGCTCGAATAGTTATTTTTTCTACAAGTACATTCTCAGAGTAAAGGATAAACAAACACCAGCACGCCTGATTCTTAAAAGACAAACCGGAAACTGTCACGTCCCTGCAGTTCTGTATTGCGATTAAACGCGGCCGACCGACTCGCAATTCCCTGCTGCTTCGGGGATAACGCTCCATCCATTTATCACCTGAACCATCTATCATTCCCTCGCCGGTCAAATCTACATCCGTCATGTCGAAAAAATTCACCAGAGCCGCTGTCCAAATCCGCTCCACACCTTCCCAGCGCGTATCCACCTGAGGATAATCATCCGGATTGAGCGTGCCTTTAAGTACGCCGCCTTTTTCCAGATGCAAATCCACGCCCTGCTTAAAAAAGATTGAACCGGTCAGGAACGTACCTTCAGGCACTACTAAAACACCGCCGCCTTCGGATGCGCACTTATCAATAGCTGCTTGAATCGCTCTGGTATCCACCATCCGGCCATCGCCGACCGCCCCATGGTCGGTAATCAGGTAACGTTTTGCCGGCTGTGCTCCGTTAACTGCCGCCGTGACAGCACCCGCAAAAAACAATACCAAGAAATAAAAGTACTTATACATAATCATAGCATCCACCTTTTCACACAACAGTCCTGTTAAAACCACCGCACTGTATCTGCCCATTAAAAAACAACGAGAGTTACTTAAAAAGACCTCTAATTTGTTCGATGGTAAGTTTCGTTTGAGGATTAAACTTATCAGAAATCATATAATTCAATAAACTATATCGCAACTGACGCGCTGTAATGCGATTTTCCAAATCAGTATTAATATCAGTTGAACAAACTAAAAGTTTTCCCTTTCCAACCGACGCTTCGAAAATCAATCCCAGCTTTCGGCAATCATTCCAGTCATCAATCGGCTGAACAATCGGTTTAATCTCTTTAGGTAATTCATCCATAATGACAGGTTGACTGTTGTCAAGTAAATCCTGCCATTGCCAGCTTGCGTGAAAAGCCGTAGGGAACTCGGTCATTGCAGGGTGCTTCGAATCACACAAAATCCCCATCATGTGAACTTTCTGTCTGGGGAAGGTAATGCGGTTCCAGAATATTGGCTGAAATGTTCCTAATGTATTTCCTTTGACTGTTGACGAAGGAAATAATAAAAGCACCTTCGCACCTGAATTTAATTCGGCTTCAACTTGCTCATCGAGACCCATAGCTACATGAATATCGCTCGTATCTACTGAAGGTAATGTCGAAGGAAACACCCAGAAATCCCAATCGTTTGCATAGGGCAAACCAAGAAGCTCAACTTCAAGATTAAGCCGGGTAGCTTCCCTTATATCACTTAAGCTTTGTTCAATACTACCCGCGCGAGTCAGGCCTCCTGTTGGTATAGCATTTATATTGAGCTTCCCAGATTTAATCAGAGTTCCATTTTCTTTAGTAATCTTCCAAATCATATCCACATTAGACAAATCTGTCGCACCATAGTTTGCCACGTCAACCAAAGCTTGAAAATCGTTGTCGTTAGTAAAGATACGCTTTTTCATCCTCGCCATTGGCACAACATCATTACAGAACCGCCGATACTGTTCAGGACTGACATAACCTTTTGATTGCCATAATGCACTCAAGACACCTACGGGCGCGGTACCCTGACCGGGGAAGTCATGCAAATCAAGCAGTTGAAATCCTGCAAAATCTGGTGTTCGTAAAGCAGCCTCTATTTCCTGTTTGTATAGAAGGGTCTGGAATTTTCCAGTAGCCATAAAGAATCGACGAGCAAAATGGCCCATCCCAGCCTTTTGTAGCTTGTCCCTGAATATTTCCATATTCTTCGCTTTTAATACGCCCGTATATTGTTTGTTTTCATCCAGGTCAGGATAAACACACCACTGCCCGATTTCATGGCCGATGACAGGCACTGGCCGAGCATTTACATGTTCACGATAATCATCAAACGTCTGAGGCGGCTGGTCAAACTTCAATGTCTTCCAGCGTTGCAGCCTCACGGCATGTTCAATAGAATACTGGTTCTCTTTTATTTGTGGCCATCCTGCGCCCGCTACATAAAATCTTCGGTTATCTCGGGCTTTCAGGGTTTCCAGAAGTGTGCCGAGAAACTTGTCTCTATTACGTCCGCTTGGTTCATTACTGGGTGAAAAGAAACAAAGTGAGGGATGATTACCGTATGCCTGAATCATTCGGTCGATTTCATCATATATCCATTTATCTAATGCAGTACCATCGCCAAAGCCGGCCCAGCATGAGCCTTCAGCCTGGAGATAAAATCCCTCCTCATCTGCCGCTGCAAACGCCGCTTCGGGTGGACACCATGAATGAAAACGAAAATGATTAAGCCCGTGAGTCTTGGCGATGCGAATTATTCGTTTCCATTCTTCAACATCCGTCGGGGGATAACCATGCATCGGGAAAATGCAGCATTCCAGAGTGCCTCGAATGAATATATTCCTGCCGTTAATGGAAAATTGTTTACCCTGAATATCCAGTTTCCGCATACCGAATTTAACGTTTTTGACCGAACTTACTCCCTCAGCCTCCAAAGATAAAATTAAACGATATAAAGCAGGTTGATATTCATCCCAAAGCAAACAGTCGTCGCCCATACCGTATTCAAAAGAAACCTCCCCATTTTCTTTGTTCCACTTTACCTGAATTTTCTTCTTGGGTGTTTTTCGCTGCTTGACTGTATTGAAACTTTCGGTATGAACAGTTAAAACACCCTCTCCAGCCTTGTCTGTTGAATTACTAAATTTAACATCAACTCTAATGCTTTTATTTGGAACATCAGGATAAACCTGCGCATCATCAATCCAGACTTTCTCCCCCGCGGCAAGAACAATTTTACCTGCGATTCCATTCCAGTTGGATTGCGTCTGGTCGGAAATGCTGTGCGCATCTTTACCAACCGGAATCACATAACTGTTATCAACGCATATCGTCAAAGTATGCACCTGGCCGACTTTTAGAAAATCCAACAAATCATACTCATGAGCCACACCCAGACTGTCACGAAAGCCAACCTGATTGCCGTCCACCCAGACTGTTGTCTTCCAGTGAGGTCGTTCCAATTGCAAAACAATACGTTTATTTTGCCAGTTTTCAGGAATTTCTACTTCACGTTGATACCATGCTTTACCAACATAATATCTGTCGGGCGTCAGCCAAAATGGACACTTAAAATCATCCGAATTAATATATTCAGTAAAACGAGGGTCTTTTAGCAATTTCACGCCGATTCCACTTGTCCATTGAGTATTCGCTGAAGGTTTATCGCCATAGCCCTGTTCCTGCAACGATCCGGGCAGAGTAATTCTTTCGGAAAGCTTTTGCAAAAACCACTGCTCATTGATTCCAATATTATCCCTGTCCAGTTTGAAACTCCATTGGCCGGAAAGGTCAATCTTTTCACCCCCGTATGCAACACAAGTCAAAACCAACAAACAAGCACAGCATGTAAACCTCTGTCGCATAGCGTAGCCTCCATATCTTAAAAGCTCCTGTTTTGAGAAAAAGGATTTTCCGTACATCCTTTTAACATCTGACTTTACTCAAATCTAAACCACTCATAGTCCACGTATCCGGATTTCTGCTGTACACCTTTTGCCAAACAGAACAATCCAACTTTTGCTCCAATCCACCTGCCCTCCCGAGCAGTGAAAGTCTCCCCAATCTTATTAAATTCCTTCCCATCCCTGCTGTAACTGAAATTACAAACTGCACGTTCAGCAACCTTCACTCTAAGCATTACCGAATCACCAGTAATACTAACATCACTTTCCTCGACTTCTCTGTCACCTCCACGTGCATCTTTACAGGACATCTTAATCAACCGACAACCTGAGGAAGTTCTCTCAACCGCAAGGTAAGAGTAAGATTGCCCCATAACAAGCAAGCCTGTTTTTTCCCCTTCGACAAGCTTATTGAAATCGAGCGTCGTAGTAACAGTAAATTCAGGAGCGGGGAATTTCTGGCAAAGCAGATTCGGAATAGGCCATAAGTTATTCGCATCTGCAGGAGCGGGCACTGCAAATAATCGCATCCAGCCTGCTCGCTCAGTCAGCGACATCCATCCGTTCTTGTAATTTGAATGCCATTGCCATTGCAGACCCATCTTATCCGAATCGAACTCATCGTTTGTCTGGGGAATTGCCAAAGGATATATCTTTCCTACATTGGGTTTCTTATATTTAGCGACCGGCTCACCCACATCATTACCATCCAGATCAACACCCATCAGAGGCCAACCATCAACCCAATGTACAGGATTCAAGTGAGTAACGCGGCCATAAGCCTCGCGGTCCTGAAAGTGTACGAACCAGTCATTTCCATTTTCCAATTCAACCCAACCACCCTGATGCGGGCCATTTATATTCGTTGAACCTTGTTCGAGAACCCGCTTGGCCTCGTATGGTCCCATCACGTTTCTCGACCTCAATGCCAATTGCCAGCCCTGTGATACACCGCCGGCCGGAGCTAATATATAATAATAACCATTACGCTTGTAGAATTTGGGCCCCTCGATGGTTGGAGCTACCCCCTCACGACCATCGAACACCATCGTTCCATCATCAAGTATCTTTCTACCGTCCGGGCTCATGTGTTTGACCGTCAGGATACTGTTGATACCCGCCCGGCTTCTCGCCCAGGCATGAACAATGTAGGCTTTGCCATCATCATCCCATAAAGGACAAGTATCTATCAGACCCTTACCTTCCTGCACTAGGTGAAGAGGTTCCCATGGCCCGGCAGGGTTCTTGGCTTTGGTCATGAAGATACCTGCATCGGGGTCGCCATAAAAAATCCAAAACCAGCTATCATGATAACGAATAGATGGTGCCCAGACACCATTGCCATGTTGAGGTATGTTGAAACGCTCATCGTTGAAACGTTCTATTGCATGACCTATGAGTTTCCAATTAACCAAATCTTTAGAGTGTAGAATCGGCAGGCCCGGCACACAGTTGAAGCTGGAAGCGGTCATATAAAAGTCGTCACCTACGCGAACAACATCAGGGTCAGAATAATCCGCATAAATTATGGGATTCTTATATGTTCCATCTCCATTGTCCGACTTCCAGATTAAATTTCCATTCGCATTCGACATCACCACACAGGAAACAGCCTGGCAAATAAGCAATAATCCAATTGTTGATAAACGTTTATTATTTCTCATAGATTGTTACTCCTGCTTTATCTACTTGTCATTGCTCGGTTTCAACAGGATATATGTTGGCTTGTCACGGT
The DNA here is from genome assembly GCA_964546095.1 of uncultured Pirellulales bacterium. GTDB lineage: Bacteria > Planctomycetota > Phycisphaerae > Sedimentisphaerales > Anaerobacaceae > NIOZ-UU13. Next base: position 1,465 of record CAZJIR010000062.1, on the reverse strand, counting down.
CGCATGTAATCCGGCTGTCCTTAAATTCAAGTTCGACAACCTGAATTGAACTTCGCCGCTGCTCATAGAAATCATTCCTCGAACCTTCATTCCGTCTGCCAGGATGAGTGAAATAAAACAAATATACTCGGTCTCCGCTTACAACAACATCCGGATGGCCACCCTTGACCTTATCATCCGGTCCCTTTCCCGGCTCGCTAAGCAAATTCCCGCTCTGCCGCGTCCAGCTTTGACAATCATCCGAAACATAAACTCCAAGACCTCTCCAAACATCGACTATCATCCAATAACGATTTTTCCAGTGAAAAACTTTCGGCCCTTCACCTGGCCGGTCGCCAATCACCTTGCCCCGTTCCTTCCAGGTAAAAAGGTCGGGACTATCGGCGTAATAGATAGATTTACCATCGACCTCATTGTTATACCACATACGCCACGTCCCATTCGGCAGTTGCATAACACACGCATCGATGGACCTGTTGGAAGAAAGTTTCAGCGTCGATTCATATTTCCACTTGAGTAGATTCTTGCTCGTCAGATGAATAATGTCTCTCGTCCCGGACCAATCGGTATGCATCCCCGGCACAAAAGTAAGATACATATGATAAAGACCTTTATGATAAATCACATCAGGAGCCCAATAACTATAGTCACCTTCGCCATACTTAATATCCGCTGTACCCCTGTACTTCCATGTCGCGCCGCCGTCTGAGGATTCGGCAATGCCGATGCGTGTACCATGAACCCATGACACGCCCGGTGTATTCGGCTCATTAGCACGTCGATTTGTATAAAACATGAACCACTTCTGTTCATCACGGTTCCAGCAAATTACAGGGTCGGCCGCACCATCGTAGATTGGGTCGCGAAACAATGGCTTTGTCGCCAACTTATATCCGGCCTCCTTATCACTAACCTTAGATGACCTTTCGTTGGTCTGAGCCGAAACCTTGGTACAGCACACAAGCAGTAACAAACCCAATACACAAGCTAATACCGTACAATAAAGATGCATCCTACGTATACAAAACATCTCTTTTATCCTTTCATTTTGTCTATCTCAATATTTGTTAAGGTTAAAATTGAGTCCGGGCAGGTCAGAACTTCAATAATTAAAACTTCGCTTTAAATGCCCCTATCGAAAAAGCTCGCAAGCTTTTAAAAATTTAATCTTCAACTTGCAAAACAAAACCTCCATTTCCCTTCACTCTTGTTTTAAAGGCCTTTCCCGGCGTAACATTAATTTTTTGCATGGTAAATGAACGATTACCTGCACCATCGGTTATAAATGTTCCAGTCCCGGCGTTTTTAAGAAATGGAAGTTCAAAACTTAGACTTTTTTCGACATCTTCGCCGTTTATGCCCGCTACATACCATGTATTTTTGAATCTCCTTGCAATAACAGCCAGTTTCCCAGGGAAACCATCTATAAAGCAGGTATCATCCCAATAAGTCGGAATTTCTCTCA
>CAZJIR010000061.1:0-10651 GCA_964546095.1 uncultured Pirellulales bacterium | reverse complement strand
CCTGGCCATCAGGGTCGAAAACAGGAGGGTCTGCTTCGGTTCCGGAAAGTTCCGCTCGCATAGATTGGAACGTTTCCAGATGCTGGTCTTCCATAACCGCAAGGTCGGACAGTAATTGTTTCAGCTCTGCGAACTTTTCTGCTGCAGCACGGTAAAGCTTGGCCCCGTTTTTTTCTATCTGTTCGGCCATCTCAAAAACTTCATCAGCGTTAAAAGGCATACCCATTATTGTTCTCCTTTCAGTTGTGGCTCTTTAATATTCTATTGTGCTATATACAAAATCAATGCTTAAGCTCATTGGGCGGTGGCTTTAGCTCTATCTTCCTGTGACATTTCTGCCAAACTCTTAACTTTCTTGATGTCCAGACCCAGCCCCTCGGCCACACGTTGGCCATAATCCGAATCTGCTTTGTAGAACACAGCCGCCTGGCGTAATTGGATTCGTTTCTGAGCGCCGCCCAAGTGACTTACAATATTACCGACAAGATGGTCGCGGTCTTCATCGGTCATGACATCTCGGTAGAGATTGCCGGCCTGTACGAAATCATCATTAGGATATTCAAATGCATGACGGTTCGCCTGGCCTGATACTTCAAATGGTGGCTCCAACGAATCCGGGTCTGGTGCAGGGCCCCCAAAGCTGTTGGGCCAGTAATTCGGACCGGCACCACCGTTATCGTCAGAACGCATGGAGGCATCTCGCTGGTAACTGTTTTCAGGGGCAGCTTTTGGCGAATTTACGGGCAAAAGATGATAGTTAGGTCCTAAACGGTGGATGTGGGTGTCGTGGTATGAGAACATACGTGCCTGTAACATTTTATCCGGCGAGGCCGCAATTCCGGGTACCAGATTGCCGGGACAAAATGCTGCCTGTTCAACTTCGGCAAAGTAATTTTTCGGGTTGCGGTCCAGAACCATGCGACCTACCTCAATTAAAGGAAAATCACCGTGAGGCCAAACCTTAGTTATATCGAAGATGTCAAATCGATAATCTTTTGCCTGTTCGGGAGTCATGATTTGCATTTTTAATGTCCAGCTCGGATATTCACCCCGTTCGATAGCGTCACACAAATCTTTGGTGGCGTGATTAGGATCCTCACCTGATATGCGTGTCGCTTCCTCTCTTGTAAGATTCTTTATACCCTGATCGGTTTTAAGATGATATTGCACCCAGAAGTACTCACCTTTTTTATTGTACCATTTGAAAGTATGACTGCTATAGCCGTTCATATTACGATAAGTGGCGGGAGTACCTCTATCAGAAAACAGAATAGTAACCTGGTGGATGGACTCCGGAGTCAGTGACAGGAAGTCCCAGAACATGTTAGGTTCCGGGCAATTGGTGGCCGGGTGTCGTTTCTGAGTGTGGATGAAATCAGGAAATTTAAGAGGGTCACGGATGAAGAAAACGGGGGTATTATTCCCGACCATATCGTAGTTCCCATCCTCGGTGTAAAATTTAACTGCGAAACCACGTGGGTCACGTGCAGCATCCGGCGAGCCCTTCTCACCGCCTACAGTGGAAAATCGGACAAAAACCTCCGTCCGCTTACCTACTTTAGAAAGAAATCCGGCCTTGGTATATTTAGTTACGTCTGATGTGACTTCGAAATAGCCACCCGCACCGGCACCCTTGGCATGCACGACTCGCTCAGGGATGCGTTCACGGTCAAAATGAGCCAATTTTTCCATAAGATGGGCATCTTGCATGAGAATTGGCCCACGGTTACCTGCGGTCATGGAATTCTGGTCGTCACCAACCGGTATCCCGAATGCAGTGGTCAATTTTTTTTGCTTACTCATTTTCAAATCTCCCTTCTTGATTAATGGGAAAATAAACTGTGATTCCCATTTACACCTGCCCAGCTACACTGCTGAGCCTTATCTCCAATAGAATGTTTATACTGAAAAATCAAGCTTTAGGCAATTAACCTAAATTGAAATTGTCTTTAGATACTTCCAAGCCTCTAATCTTTGGTTTAACTCAACAATATGGTCCATCTCCTCTTTGATGATTTCATCAATCTTACTCTTACCGGCCATGGTAGGAACAAAATTTTTCAGACCAAGATAGAAAGTTATAGAATCCTTTTCAGACTTGATTGCAAATTTTAAGATATCTTCTACAGTTTCTTTTTTCGATAGTTGTTCATGTAGGTCTTTTTTCAGGTCGAAGACATGGCTATCGGCAATTGTCTGGAGATATAGTGCCATTTCATTTTCTGGGTCGAAAGTTATTAGGTCCCATTCCTTGCTTGATATCTGTTTTCTGATATTGGCTAAGGACTTTTCGTGTTCTTTTTCCAATTCGGCAAGGTTTAACAGCGTCTGGCATACATTCTGGTCGGATAGACGTTCTGCCGCTCTTTTGTAGAATTTTACACCATTTCTTTCAATCCGTTCTGCTATTTCAAAGATTTCAATAGCATTAAGCGAAATGCTCATGATTATTCTCCTTCTGTTGTGGGTGGTGTAAAGACCCGCTGTCCCAACTCACGGTCGAACATGAACATTCCGCCCGGTGCATCTTCCATCATTTTGAGCTGCTGCACTACTGCATCGGCAGAAGCTTCCTCTTCGACCTGCTCATTGACAAACCACTGCAAAAAGGTGTTTGTTGCATGGTCTTTTTCTTTGATAGCAAGGTCAACCAATCCGTTAATCAGACCTGTTACTTTTTGCTCATGCGTGTAAACCGCCTCGAAAACCGCAAGTGGTGATTCCCATTGCGTCGGGGGTCCTTCTATAGTCTTTAGTGTAATTTTGCCGCCTCGTTCATTTACGAAGTCATAGATTTTCATCGCATGCATCATTTCTTCCTGGGTCTGAGCTCTCATCCATTTTGCAAAGCCATTCAGATTCTGTGATTTAAAGTAAGCCTCCATAGACAGATACATATATGCCGAATACATCTCGGCATTGACCTGCTTGTTAAGGGTCTCTTCAATCTTTTTACTAATCATTCTCCACTGTCCTTTCTGTGAAACTGAGTGGCTTCAATGCTTTTTTGCACCCTTGAAACGCCCAGCTCAACGTAAAACCGGCATTCAAGGGATTTTTTATCATTTTTTGCGAGTTAAAACCAGGGCCACGATGCCGCCGACAAATATCGGTACAACCCAAAAACCCCGGGCAATACCACTGATTTCGGGCAGCGTAACCTTCTTAAAGTTCGCAATCGCATCTATCGGCTGCACTATACCGGCATAAATCAGTATGAACACCCAGGCTCCCAGGAGCATACCGGCGACAGTAACTAATGCATCAAGGCGACCCGAAGCTGCGCAGGCCAATCCGGTTCCAGGGCAATATCCAGTTAGGCCAAAACCTATTCCCAGAAGCGCGCCACCAATAGCAATCGCCACCATAGCCGCCGGCTTAACACTGAAGTGTGCTACTCCTGCAATCTCAAGTATCCATGTTCCCAACATACCCACGAGAACGAAGACAGCAATTGTTCGCATAGCATGATAATCCTTCAGCCGCAACGTGCCTATTATCTTATCCGGGTCCGCCAGTCCGCCGAGGAACAACGCTGCACCAAACAGCGAGCCTATAATAAAACCAATCGTTTCGGATGACATAATCAAATCCTCACTTGATAATTTTTGGGATTTTAGGATAAGCAATGTAAGCAGTTAACATCCCAAAACCAAACATTGTGATAGTGAATGGTACTACTGACAAGGACAATTGTGCCCAACCACTTGCAAACTGGCCACTGGTGCATCCGTGGGCGAACCGAGCACCTAACAATATCAAAAAACCGCCAATGAATCCTGCAATAAATCTTTTCGCGACAGAAGTTCCATGGTTGGTCCTCCACCATATCGTAGTCTTTTGTATCTTCCATCGCCGAATCATAGTGGCGGTAAGAAAGGCTCCGGTTATTATGCCTAAGTTAAACCACCATCCATAGCCAAACTTTTGATATTTTTCTTCGCTAATTAGTGGATGCTCTTTTACATAATCTTCATCAACGGCTTTAATGAGTTTCGCATTAGCGGCTACAAACTCAGTAGAAACACCTAACGGTTTTGTCAAACCAATCGCAAGGACCTGGATAAGTCCTAATATGATTCCCGCCGACCACCATGGCAATGGTGACTTTTTGACTGACGGTTCTTCCATAGTTTAACCTCTAAATAGCGAGCTTGAGAAATCTTAATATGTTCATATTAAACAGGAGTTTATTCTCCTTTCCACAAGTTGTGAACATTGCAATACTCTCTGGCGCTGACAGAGTCGGCTTCAACATTGAAAACGGCCTCAGGTGCTACCCCCGGTTCCAGGAATTGTCTGTAAGCTTTGCCGTCCGCCAGCAGTTCAATCCACTCAATATAGTGTTTCTCTTCCATCGGATGAGGTACACTGCCGACCTTGACTTTATACCCGCCGTCAATTTTCTCAATAACAGGTACGTGCTTTTCTTTTGTTGCGTCAGCGGTTTGTTCATCAAGCAGCTCCATCGGTTTGCCGCAGCAAACCAGTTCACCAATACCGCCATGAAGCACTTCGATAATATTACCGCAGGTCGAACATTTATAGATCTGTAATTTTTCAGCCATAATTCACACTCCTTTTTATAATTTGAAGTTTCTAATTTACGATTCCAGTCTCTTTATGTTTATTTAAGATATTATCAGCAAGTTTCTCGAGGGCAGAAAAATCGTCCTCTTTAGGGTCGCCCTTTGTCAGAACAGGTTCAATAATCTCCGGTTTGATATTTGTTAACATAGCCGCTAACTGCTCGACCGCTTTACCGCCCCAGCCGTAAGAGCCGATTATAGATGCGAATTTGACTTTAGGTCTAAGGGCATTTGCAAGAAACGTTGCATAAGCAGCACATGGATGCGGCCCTATAAGAACTGTAGGTGAGCCAATGACAATAGTTGCTGTATCAACCAGTGCCATCGCGAGTTTACCGATATCGACTGTGGATAGTTCGAACTGCCTTACGGTAATACCTCTTTCTATCAGAGCCTCGACAAAATGCGAAACCATTTTACCGGTACTGCCGTGCATCGAGACATAAGCTATTACCACTTCATTTTTAACCGTGTCGGAAGCCCAGTCCCTGTAAGCGTCAAGAATAAATTCAGGCCGATTGTGTATAGGGCCGTGACTCGGAGCTATTATTTCGATTTCAACATCTTTAAGCTTTGCAAGGTTAGAGTTTATCTGCTTTCTGAACGGCATCATAATCTCTGCATAATAGCGTTTTGCCGATTCATAAGTTACCGCCTCGTCATCGACAAACAAACTGCTTGTCGCAAGGTGAGCGCCGAAGAAGTCGCATGAGAACAGTATTTTATCCTCTTTTAGATACGTCCCCATAGTTTCCGGCCAGTGTACCCACGGAAGGTATATAAACTGTAAAGTTTTATCGCCTAATGACAATGTCTGGCCATCTTCGACCTCAATAAACTTCTCGTTTTCAATGCCAAGCAGGTCAATCAGCATACCCTTGCATTTAGGATTCGTCACAACCTTTGCATCCGGATACTTTTGCAGCACATCAGGTAAAGAACCTGAATGGTCCTGCTCTGCATGGTGCGCAATAACATAGTCAATCTTGTTAATATTTAGCTTAGCGAGATGGCTAAACAAGACCTCCGTTTTGGATGGATCCACCGTATCGAGCAAAGCTGTTTTTTCACTGCCGCGAACCAGGTACGAATTATAACTTGTCCCGTCCGGCAGAGGAATCAGCCTATCAAACAACCTTGCATCCCAATCAATCGCTCCAACTGCATAGATATTTGTTTTTATCTGTCTCATCCTGTTATCTCTTTTACTGCTTGAAGTGCCGCCTCGTAATTGGGCTCATTTGTTAGTTCATCAACTACTTGTATATATCTGATAATCCCTTTTGCGTCCACCACAAATACAGCTCTTGCCAGAAGCCGTAATTCCTTTATGAGAACGCCAAATGCATTGCCAAATTCCCCGTTGCGATGGTCTGAAAGCGTCCGGACATTTTCGATATTCGCTGAGCCACACCATCGCTTTTGGGCAAACGGCAGGTCCATACTGACAGTCAGAACAACCACATCGTCTCCAAGTGAGACAGCCTGCTCATTAAACTTCCTGGTTTGTGTATCACATACGGAAGTGTCCAGAGACGGGACAGAGCATATAACACACGCCTTGCCTTTAAAACCGGATAATTTAACTGCGGTTAAATCATTGGCCAGAACCTCAGCATCCGGTGCTGTTTCACCCACTTTGGCCTCTTGACCCAGCAGAGTCAGGGGATTTCCTTTGAATTTTACCACATCTTTTCTTTCCGCCATATTCTCACCTCTTAACCTTCAGGGTTCATGTTTGCTTTGCATGGGCTTGCCAAAATATGCCTCATGGAACCGGCTCAATAAAGTTCTGAGTTTTTCCACGTTTGCTGTGTCAGTTGTTTGTTTGGCCTTCATTGAATAGACAAGCATATGATGAAGTAGAGTCAGCTTTTCTATATATTCATTGTATGCTTTCAAATCGGTTTTTTCGGCCGGCTTGACTCGCTGGGCTAAGAAATAGTAGCTAACAATATGACTGATTTCGTCAGCGTGTGCATCCTTGTTGTTAACCCAGCGAACGAGCTGATTCATGTTAGGTTTTTCCTGAGCAGACAGGTCTTCTATCAGCTTTATTGATTTCTCAACTGTTGTAATGTGCTCGGCAATCATATTAAACCGGGCCTTGTCATCATATATGCCACATGGCACCTGGCAGTGCGAATATGCCAATGAGCCAAAGACTATCACTGATGTTAAAACAGTCCCCAAAACGAATTTTTTATTAATTGTCCTTTTCATTGCCCGCACCTTTCTTTGAATTAATAGTTCGTAGCTTCCAGCTCGAAATGGGCCTGCGGATGCGCACATGCCGGACAAACACTCGGAGCTTCTGTGCCTTCGTGAATATAGCCGCAGTTTCTGCATGCCCATCTTACGGGTTTTTCACGTTTAAACACAACACCATTGGTTATATTCTTGGCCAGAGCAACGTATCTGTCCTCGTGGCGTTTCTCGGCAACTGCGATATTTCGGAACACCGTTGCTATTTCGTCGAATCCTTCCTTTTCCGCAGCGTCGGCAAAGTTCGGATACATCTCGGTCGTCTCATAGTGTTCACCTGCAGCGGCGGCTTTCAAATTTTCGAGAGTATTACCGATAACGCCGGCCGGGAAGGCCGCTATGATTTCCACCTCGCCACCCTCGAGAAACTTAAATTCACGCTTGGCATGCTCTTTTTCCTGATTGGCTGTTTCTTCGAATATAGCCGATATCTGGACGTACCCTTCCTTCTTTGCCTGGCTTGCAAAATACGTGTATCTGTTTCTCGCCTGTGATTCACCTGCGAATGCTGCCAACAAATTCTTTTCAGTCTGACTTCCTTTAAGTTCCATTTGCAACCTCTCTTTCCTTAAACCTTCCTTATAGTTATTTATTCTATTTACACAAGTCGCATATCCCTTCGAGATATACGGTTTTTCTAAGCACTATAAATTTTTTACTGATTTCCGCAGGCAGCCTAATATTATCAAAAGGTTTATAATGAAAATCAATAATTCTTTTGCATTTTATGCACTTAAAATGCTGATGTTTTTCCAAACCGGCATCATACCGCTTGGCATCGCCTGAACCTTCCAATATACAAGCCGCACCAAGCTCATTTAGTGTTAGCAGGCTTCTGTTCACCGTATCCAACGATATACTTGGAAATACCTTTTTAACTTTTTCATACAGCATTTCTGCTGAGGGATGTTCTTCTGACTTCAGAAGTTCTCTGTATACCGCCACCCTTTGGGGGGTAACTTTTAAGCCTGCCTCTCTGCATTTATCCCTGAACCAGTGAGTTTTTTCATCCAGTTCGACTGAGTTTATTTCCTTTTTTTCCGTATTCATAGCTATTACTATGTAGTAATTACTCCTATCTGTCAATCGTGTTCTCAAATTTTTCAATTTATTTTATTTTTTTTGTATCCCGCTTATGTTGGTTTTACTTGTTGTTCCTGCTGTCTATTTATACAGCCTGGCCTGTTGTTTCCAAAACAGTCTGCCATAAATGACCGGTGGGGTCAACCCTTTTCCTCTTTAGTATGGTAAGCCCAATGGGGATATGAACGAAGTATTGATTCCAGTATCCAACAACCATATTTGTCCGGCCGGAGATGCCGGCGTGCACTGCATTTTGGCCAAGCAACACACAAAATGCCGCATCATTTGAATCTGTAGGTAAGCTGCGAATCATATAGCTGGGGTCTATATATTTTAAAGACAACGGCTTTTTCTTCTCTGAAAAGTGCTTTTTTATTTTTTCCTTCAGTATGAGCCCGATATCATTACGTACAATATTCCCGGAAGCATCAACAGTTGTGGAATCGAGATTTTCAATTAACTGGCTGCCCGCTCCTTCGGCCACGACGATTACGGCGTGATGTTTCTTATCAAGACGTTTTTCGAGAGCCTGCAAGAAACCATTTTCGCCATCCAGAACAAAGGGCACTTCCGGAATGAAGCAGAAATTCACATCGCTGTTGGCTATGGTGGCGTAAGCGGCTATGAAGCCCGAATCTCTGCCCATCAGTTTGACCAGCCCGACGCCGTTCCATGCGCCTTTGGCCTCTGCGTGTGCACAGAGAATCGCCGGACGTGCCGCTTCTACGGCGGTCGAGAAACCGAAAGACTGCTCTATGCCGCTGATGTCATTGTCGATTGTCTTGGGGATTCCTATGACGGAGATTTCCAACCCTCTTTTCTTTATTGCTTTAATCAAGTCGCTTGCTCCACGCAGTGTACCATCTCCACCGATGGTAAATAATAAGCCGATTTGCATCTTTTCGAGCATATCAACCATCTCTTCAGGGTCCTGGGGGCCTCGGGAAGAAGATAAAATATCTCCACCCTTTAGGTGAATGTCATCTACCGATTCGGGTGTAAGAAGCACAGGTTTTTTGGGGGCTTTGGAGGTAAGGCCCATATACCCGTGACGGAAGCCGAAAACCGCTTTGACTCGGTACTGCCAGAACAAACTTAGAGTGATAGTCCGTATTACATCATTGAGGCCGGGGCACAATCCACCACAGGTTACTATGCCGCAATTTAGATTTTCAGGCTCAAAAAAAATCTTTCGTCGAGGACCTGCCCTTTCAAACATAGGAGGTTCAACCCGGATTTCTTTCGAAGCTGTAATATTTTCAGAATGTGAGTAAAAGAGAACCTTCTCATGGTCATCGACAAAGTGACGCTGCTTTTCTATTAGAGGAGAATCTATCGTAGGTGAGCCGAGTTTCTCGATAGTTAAATCAGGTAGCTCATCCGGTCTGAGGCTATAGGCATCCATACTATTGTTTACTCCAGATACGCGTATTCAAATTAAGGTCATCTACAATTCCGATAGCAAGCTGTAAATCTTCAAAATATTCTCGGATTGGGTTAAAATCAAGTAATGTCTGGAATATTCTCGGTTCAAAGAGCCTTTTTTTATAGGAGACGGCCACAAACACCATTGAGCCCACGAAGGACAGATATATTTTTCTGCCAGTCTTTTTCCTGAACTCGACGATTCGCTCCATCAGGCTTGTTGAGAGAATATATCTGGCCTGAATCTGGTCGTCTCCGTATACGGCAAAATGCTTTTCAAACTCTGGGTCTTCGAGCTTTATAAGCTGGTCGCGGAATATATTTAAAGATTGTAATTTCTGTCCCAAGTGGCCGAAAAGTTTTTCTGCAGTATCGGGAAGGACCACCGTCCGGGAGGTAAAATGCTTATTAAAGTCGCCAATGAAAAACAGTCCTTTGAATATTGTATGCCGATGGCGGTCTTTACCCGAGCCGCTCTCATATTCAGCGTGGATTTCAGAGAATTTAATTTCCGTTGCACTAATTTTGCCCCAGACGAGGTCATCTCCCTTGTACCGATTGGGCTTTGTGTTGAAGATTTTGGATGATACGAATGTTGACTTATCGATACATTCATCAGCATCGTAGTTGAGATTTTCGTCGATGAAGTGAACTATTTTTTGAATTACGAGCGTTTTAAATCTTGAGACATAACCTTTAGTTAGAAAATGACATAGAACTACACCAATTAGTATACAAATTATAGCGGGGAAGAGAATAGCGTGGCCTATTATCCTTCTGAAAATTAACAAACAAACTCCCAAAATACACAAAATGATGGCTGCAATACAGAATAGTCTTAAGACAATTTTCTTGCGCTGCTGTTCAAGAACTTTAAGGTCAGCAAGCAAAGTTGTGTTGTAAAAATCTTTTAACTCTCCTAACGTTCTCATGCATCGTCCCTGTTACATCAAATTCGTGTTTGTCTTTCAATATTTAGCTCTTGAACAGTTTCTCGGCGTCCACATCTTCTCGTTGCTCCCGGCTGATTTCAAAAATTTTCTTTTGCTTGTAATTCATCATTGAAGCGACCAAATTAGTCGGAAACATCTCAACGGCGTTGTTATAGGTGGTTACTGCTGCGTTATAAGCGCGCCTGGCTGCAGATATCTGCTCCTCAAGTTCATTCATTGTCTGCTGAAGCTGGAGGAAGTTCTGGTTTGCTTTCAAATCAGGATAATTTTCCACAACCAGCATAAACTTACTAAGAGCCTCGCCGAGAGCACCTTCTGCTTTGGATGCCTCAGAGA
>CAZJIR010000060.1:9238-10715 GCA_964546095.1 uncultured Pirellulales bacterium | reverse complement strand
GTGGCGGCGTGGGTTATGTGCCGCCCGACAAAGGCTCATTTCCATTGATGGCTGAAACGAATCGTTTTTTACTTGCGGCCGGGGCGATTCCCACCTTGACCTGGCTGGATGGAACCAGCGACGGCGAAAAAGCAATCGAGGAACTCATAGAAGTAAGTATGAGCACAGGCGTAGTGGCTATCAATGTTATTCCGGACCGCAATTATACGCCGGGCGCAAAAGACGTAAAGCTTGAGAATCTCTATGCGGTTGTAGAGTTGGCACAAAAGTTTAATCTGGTGATTGTAGAAGGCACGGAGATGAATAGCCCGGGGCAAAAATTCGTGGACAGCTTTAATACGGCAGAACTGAAACCTTTAATAGCAATATTTCTTAAAAGTGCCCATATTATCTATGCCCATTCTGTACTCCAGCAAAAATGTGGATTAGGATATACAAGTGAATGGGCAACGAATAACTTTAAGGACGTGGCGGACAAAAACGAATTCTTCCAACAGCTCGGAGAAACAATTGAACCGAAAGACGAAAACAAACTCATCGGTCTAAATAAAAATATAGCCCCGAAGGAAATATTAGACCAAGTGACTTGAAACTCGAAAAAACAAAATATGTCAGATTTACCGAAAACACAATATGCCGTACAGTTGGTTGGGCCGGATAAACTCGTACTAAATAAATCCAAAGATGTCTTCAGGCCCGGATCGCACCAGATTCTCTGCCGGGTTGAAGTGGTCGGGCTTTGTTTTTCCGACCTAAAACTACTTAAGCAATTCTCCAGCCACGTTCGCAAAAGCGAAATAACCTCCGGCATTAATCCTGAAATACTTAAAGAAATACCCGGCTACGTCCCCGGCGAAGCTCCTACAGTACCCGGACACGAAGCCGTAGTTCTAATCGAAGCAGTCGGCCAAAACGTGGAAAATTTTAAGCAGGGTGAACGCTACCTTGTACAAACAGATTACCGCTGGTTGAAAACCAACAGTGCCAACGCCGCATTCGGATACAACTTAGAAGGCGCACTTCAGGAATACGTGCTAATGGATGAAAGAATTATCACGTCACCTGAGGGTGATTCCATGCTTTTACCCGTCAGCGGCAAGCTATCCGGCTCGGCAATAGCGCTGGTAGAGCCCTGGGCGTGCGTTGAAGATGCTTACGCATCCTCAGAACGTACAGGCCTGAAAAAAGATGGAAAGATGCTTGTTGTTGCTAATGTTGAAGCAAGCGGAAATATTTTTCAGAATCTTTTTAGCCGCTACGGAAGACCAATCAAAATAACATGGCTGTCAGAATCACCAATCCCCGCCGAATTGGAAGTGGCGGAAAAGGCTGAAAGTATTTCTGCGCTTGCCGATGTTGGCTATGATGATGTTATCTATTTCGGCTCCGATGCCGGTGTTGCAGAAGCATTGTTTGCAAAAGTTGCTGCGAAAGGTCTTTTAAATATTGTTCTTTGCGGAGGCAAATTCGGCAGGGA
>CAZJIR010000060.1:0-9228 GCA_964546095.1 uncultured Pirellulales bacterium | reverse complement strand
ACTATGGTCGGAAGAGTCCACTACGGCGGAATTCGAATTATAGGCACTACAGGTTCAGACCCGGCCGAGTCCATGGACGTGATTCCCGATACCGATGAAATTCGTCCCGGTAACAAAATTAATATTGTCGGCGCAGCAGGGCCTATGGGCTTGATGCACGTAATACGAAATATATGCCAGGGAGTCGAAGGCGTAAGCGTCTTTGCAGGAGACGTGGACGATAACAGGCTGAGCATATTAACAAAAATCGCCGCGCCTTTAGCTCAAAAAAATGCCGTCAAATATCAGGCGTACAATCCTACTAAAGAAAAAATCACGGAAGCTTTCGATTACACTGCTTTGATGGCGCCGATACCTGCTTTGGTTGCCGCCTCGGTGCACAGCGCGGCAAAACGGGGCCTGATTAATATCTTCGCCGGCATCCCCGCGACCGTGAGTGCTGAAATTGACCTGGATACTTATATCGAAAAGCAATTGTACTTCATCGGCACAAGCGGCTCAACTTTGGAAGATATGAAACGGATGCTGGCAAAGGTCGAATCCGGCAGCCTCGACACCAATCTCAGCGTTGCGGCCGTAAGCGGGCTTGCCGGTGCAACCGACGGCATTCGCGCAGTCGAGAACCGTTCCATTGCGGGAAAAGTTGTCGTTTATCCTGCATGTCGTTCTCTTGGTCTAATACCGCTGGATAAGATGAAAGAAAAAATACCACAAGTTGCCGAATGTCTTAACGATGGGCTGTGGACAAAACAAGCTGAACAGAAACTTCTAGGAGACTTTACAGATTGAAAAAATTGTGAATTAAGGATTTAATAATAAACTACTCGAGAGGTGGATTATGATTAAAAAGCATAATGTATGGTTGATTTGCGGGCTTTGGTTGTTTGCTTTATTAATGGTCGGCTGTGAAGAGCAACAATCAGGATTCAACGGTCTAGAAACAGGTATGGGGAATCTGGCTCGTTTGTCATATGCCAAGACACGTTCGGTTAGCCCGGAGAATTTCACGGGTGAAAAAGGTAAGGGAGGGATGGCAACAGAGGGTACGGGAGCAAACGCAGCACGTGAGTTAGGGCAGGGTTGGAAAGTCTCCCCTTCCGTCAGGATTAATCCGGGCCAAACCTTTATAATGGCCGATATCGAAGGATGCGGCGCCATCCAGCATATTTGGATGACTCCAACCGGAAATAATCGCTTTAATATTCTGCGAATTTACTGGGATTCAGAAGAGAATCCTTCTGTCGAATGCCCGGCGGGAGACTTCTTTGCTTGTGGTATGGGTCAATATGTCGGGGTAAACTCATTAGCAGTTTGTGTTAATCCGAAGAGCGGATTTAACTGTTACTGGTTAATGCCGTTTCGTAAAAGCTTTAAGATTACTATGACGAATATCGACACCAAACCAATGGTGCTATATTATCAAATCGATTACACTCTGACCGATGTCCCGAAAGATGCGGCTTATTTTCACGCCCAGTTTCGCCGGGCAAACCCGCTTCCCAACAAACAGGATTATACAATTCTTGACGGTGTACGCGGGCAGGGGCACTACGTCGGAACATACATGACATGGGGCTCGAACAGTCCCGGCTGGTGGGGGGAAGGTGAAATTAAGTTCTTCATGGATGGTGATACGGAATTTCCCACCATTTGTGGAACCGGTACAGAAGATTATTTCTGCGGCTCTTATGGTTTCAGCAAGTTCGAGGGCGAGGGATATCAGGAATTTAGCAGTCCATATACAGGGATGCCGCAGGTGATAGAATCCGAAACACAGCCGCGCTTCGGATTATACCGTTGGCACATCGCAGACCCTGTCAGATTTGAAATGGACCTGAAAGTAACGATGCAGGCGCTGGGATGGCAAAGTGGCGGAAGGTACCTGCCCCTGGAAGATGACCTTTCTTCTGTTGCGTTCTGGTATCAAACCGAGCCACATGCGCTGTTTCCGAAATTGCCGAATAAAGATTCTCTGAAAATCGAATAACGGTTACAATATTTCAAGTTTATTAAGGTTGGAGCGAAATGGCAGATACAAAAGGAATAGAAAAAGCATACGAGGCAGCCAGGCAACGTTACGCCGAACTGGGTGTCGATACTGAAAAGGCATTAGAACAGCTAAGCAGTATAGCAATTTCATTGCACTGCTGGCAGGGAGACGATGTGGGCGGCTTTGAAGGCGCTGAAGGACTGAGCGGCGGCGGAATAATGGCAACCGGCGCTTATCCGGGCAAGGCGCGAACGGCCGATGAATTAAGAGCGGATTTGGACAAAGCCCTGAGCCTGATACCGGGCAAGCACAGGCTGAACCTGCATGCAATGTATGCCGAAACAGGCGGGAAGGTCGAACGAAACGAACTTGCGGCGGAACATCTCGCATCGTGGATTGACTGGGCAAAGGCAAACGGCATGGGTATGGATTTCAACGGAACCTTCTTTTCACATCCAAAAGCCGAGAGTGGTTTTACATTATCAAACGCTGATGAGGGTATACGAAAGTTCTGGGTCGAGCACGGCATTGCCTGTCGAAAAATCGGGGCGGAGATGGGAAAACAATTAGGCACCGCCTGTGTAACAAACCTGTGGATTCCCGATGGATATAAAGATATTCCCGTGGACCGCAAGGGACCACGTGAAAGGCTTAAAAAATCACTGGATGAGATATTTTCTGAAAAGATGGATAAAAGCTGCCTTCTGGACGCGATGGAAAGCAAGTTATTTGGAATAGGTTCGGAAAGTTATGTCGTAGGTTCACATGAGTTCTATTTAGGCTACGCCATTGAAAATAAAACACTGCTGTGCTTAGATACGGGACACTTTCATCCGACTGAGGTCGTTTCCGACAAGATATCATCCGTTCTGACATTCCTCGATGAAATACTGCTTCACGTAAGCAGAGGTGTGCGATGGGACAGCGACCATGTGGTTATCCTCTCAGATGAGCTGCGTGCCATTGCACAGGAGATAGTCAGAGGTAACTATCTTCAAAGGGTACACATCGGCCTTGATTTTTTCGATGCCAGCATCAACCGCATAGCAGCCTGGGTGATAGGAACAAGGTGTATGATTAAGGCACTGTTAATCGCCCTGTTAGAGCCGACTGATAAGATTCGCAAGCTCGAAGCCGATGGCGATTATACATCGAGACTAATGATGTTAGAGGAATTAAAGACTTTGCCCTTCGGAGCCGTCTGGGACTATTATTGCACTAAGAAAGATGTTCCCCCGGCGATGGATTGGATAAACGAGGTCAGGGATTACGAAGCTAAGGTAACCAACCTAAGACAAGGTTAAGTAAATAATTGAAATGAAAGGGATAAAGATGGCCACTGACAAGCAAAGTAGCGCTATTAAGGGAATGGATAGGCTTTACGAGTTTGAGCGTGAGCCGGTATCCGAGAACAAGCTTCAACCGGGCAAGCATTTTGCAGGCATTTTCGCCGGCGAGCACGTTGCGGGTACGGAGTTCGTGATAGGTGCGTTATTTGTAACCTGGGGTGCAAGCGCCTTCGATATGTTCGTGGGATTACTTCTCGGAAACCTGATGGCCGTGCTGACCTGGACCTTTATCTGTGCTCCAATTGCTGTTCGGACCCGGCTGACTCTTTACTGGTATCTTCGCAAAATTGCCGGACCGGTAACCACCACGATTTACAACGTTTTAAACGCCGTACTTTTCTGCATCTTAGCCGGTTGTATGATAACAGTCTCGGCCTCGGCGGTACGAACTGTGATTGGCACGGAACGATACCCAACTTCAGGCATCCCGCCACAGGTGGACTGGCTGCCAAACGATATAAGGTTTGTTCTGATTGTTGCAGTTGTAGGCGCTGTCGTTGTCACACTGGCCATCCTCGGCTTTAAAAAGCTGGCGCAATTCGCCGAAGTTTGTGCACCGTGGATGTTTTTAATGTTCATTGCAGGAGCGGTGATTATGCTTCCCCGTCTGGCTGCAGAAGCTTTTAGTAGTGGCCGGATAAGCAGCTTTCAGGATTTCTGGGAATTAGCAAATCAGTCGATTTGGACCGGGATTGCCCCGGAGGGTAATCCCCAAATCAGCTTCTGGCACGTGGCGGCTTTTGCGTGGATATGTAATCTCGCAATGCACGGTGGAATGTCGGATATGGCGCTTTTACGTTATGCTAAGAAATCATCTTACGGCCTTTATTCTGCATTTGGAATGTTGCTTGGTCATTATTTGGCGTGGATTTGTGCCGGCATTATGGGCGCCGGGGCGGCCCTCGCTTTAGGTATGAGCCTTACCCAACTCGATGCGGGCGGCGTAGCATGGGAAGCTCTTGGTATGGCGGGAATTCTCGCGGTCGTCATTGCCGGATGGACGACATCGAATCCGACCTTATATCGAGCGGGATTAGCCTTTCAGGCGGTTACACCCGGCTGGCCAAGATGGCTGGTAACATTAGTGGCCGGGGCGTTAACAACCGCGATTGCCTGTTCGCCATTTGTGTTTACCAAGCTGCTCGATTTCGTTGGTTTATATGGCCTGCTGCTGATGCCGGTAGGTGCGATTGTCTTTATTGAGCATTGGATATTCCCTAAGATAGGCTTTACACAATTCTGGGTTTCAAAAAAGAAGCTACTCATGAGCTGGCCCGCATTGCTTAGCTGGTTAATTGCCATTTTAGTGGCCATGATAATTGCACAGGACAGCCCTTTAGTGAGTCTGTTAAGATGGATGGGGATGGAATCTATTGCTAATGCTCTGAGTAAACTTGCATTATTACACTTGTTCTTCCTGTTTGTGCCCGTCTGGCTGCTTACCTCGTTGCTCTACATTATATTTGCCTCAATGGCCGGTGCTCGTGAGAAGTTCGACGACCAGCCAGCCGAGCAGGTTGAACCAGCTCAGAGTTCAGAACCAATTGCGACGATAGAGCAGCCAAAACAAAAGACGACTGACAAAGACCCTATGTTGTGGACTTGTGCCATTGTTGCCCTGGCGGCACTTGCTGCGTGCATCATTCTTCCCCTCTGCGTGTATTTATCCGACAAGGAAGCTTACTTACAAAATCATGCTACATTTAAGAATGCTCTGATTTGGCCGACGGTCATTTACTTCATAACCAGTACAATATGGAACGTGAAAAGAAGCAAGGCCAAATAAATATATAAAAAGGACAGGCAAAAATGGATAAAGCTCTGGCGGATTTGATAAAAATATCCAACGCAACCGGCAAGGATTCGACGCTTGTTCAGGGCGGAGGCGGAAATACTTCCGTAAAAACAGCAGACGGTAAATATATGTATATCAAGGCCAGCGGCACGGCTTTGAAAGATATGAACTCGAAAAAGGGCTGGCGGAGATTGCGCCTTGATGCTGTCCTGTCGATTATCAAAGATAAATCATTGGCAAAGCTTGACGCCAACAAGAGAGAACCTCAGGTAGTGGACAGATTGCTTCTTGCCTGCGACGACAATGTTAAAAGCCAGGCCCGGCCATCGGTTGAATCACACCTGCACGCCTTTCTTGGCAAATGCGTAATTCATCTGCATCCTTTGGTAGTGGCCGCATACGTAAACGCCAAAAACGGTAAAGCAGAAATCGAGAAACTCTTTAAGAAAGAAAAATTCCCGCCCCTTTGGGTCTCATACACTGACCCCGGCTTTATGCTCTCAAAGAAAATTGCCAAACTCATCAGCGATTATCAAAAAAAATATAATAGAAAGCCGGCCATTATGATTCTGGAAAAGCACGGGCTTTTTGTTACGGCAGAAACACCCGAAGCTGCATTACGGCTGGTTCGCAAAGCCATCAAACTTTGCAGTAGTAAGTTAGAAAAACCAAAACCACGCAAAACCAAGCCTCCCGCCGATAGTGACATCACCACAGCCAAATCAACTATTCGTAAGGCCGTTTTTAATGCCACAGGCCAGAAACTATCGGTGAGTTATTTTCCGAATATCGACTCTATCGCATCCTTTATGGCACGCAAAGACGCTCCCAAACTACTGGCCACGCCGGCACTAAATCCGGATGAATTAGTCTATGCCAATGGCTCAGCCATGTGGCTGGAAAGCTGCGATGCCCAAACAATCACCCGCAAACTGACTTCTCTAATCAACAAAGGGCAAAAACCGGCTGCTGCATTTATAATCAAGGGCCTTGGCCTTTTTGTCGCAGCCGACAAAAAAACCGCCCCTGTCATTGCTGAAATTACCGCAGGTTCTGTTCTGGTTCGTATGTACGCTCTTAAATTCGGTGGTATCCTTGCCCTGAACAAGCGCCAGCAGGATTTCATCAACAACTGGGAAGCCGAGACATTCAGAAAGAAATTAGCAAGTGGCTCCACCAAATGAAGACAACATACAAAATTTATCTATACATCATCTCTATGGCTGTATTTGCAGTGCCTTTTTGGCCTGGTTTAGTCATAGCTTCTGAACAGCAACCTTTATCCATCAAAGATTCCACGTACAAACACTTCAAGATTCAGGTAGTCGACCGGCAAACCGGCCGGGGGGTGCCATTAGTCGAATTACGAACTGTAAATAACATACGTTACTTTACAGACAGCAATGGAATCGTCGCATTTTATGAACCGGGCCTGATGAACAGAGAAGTCTTTTTCTTCGTCAAAAGTCATGGTTATGAATTTCCCAAAGATGGATTCGACATTCGCGGAACAAGGTTGAAGACTTCTTCAGGAGGTAGCGCAGTTATTAAAATCGACCGTATCAACATTGCCGAGCGGTTGTATCGAATCACAGGCCAGGGAATCTATCGTGACAGTATTCTCACAGGAACTCCGGTGCCGTTGAAAGAGCCAGTTCTTAACGGGCAGGTAATGGGGCAGGATTCGGTATTCACCTGTTTCTATAATGGCCGATTGTTCTGGATGTGGGGTGACACTGCAAGACCATCATATCCACTGGGAAATTTTGCCGTATCCGGTGCGCTTTCGGATTTACCAGAACACGGAGGACTTAATCCTGACGTCGGTATTAATCTCGAGTATTTCGTCGATGAGAATGGATTCAGCAAAAAGATGTGCCCTATGAAAGAGCCGGGCCTCATCTGGCTCGATGGATTGATTACTCTCAAAGACAATGAAGGCCGGCAGAGAATGGTTGCTAAATACGCCCGACTCAAAGATATGGGAAATGTACAGGAACGAGGGCTGGTTGCTTTCAATGACAAGACGCAGTCGTTTGAGCCTTTGGTGCGTTCAGACCCGGATTTCCTGCCATATCCGGACCCCGGACATGCTATTAACGTTAACGTGGATGGACAGGAATATTTTTATTTCGCCACACCATTCCCGCTGGCGGTTCGTATGCGCGTCAGGGCCAAGTGGGATGATGTTATCAACCCAAACTATTACGAAGCCTTAACTTTTCACCAGGCAAAACAAGCCAGGAGCAAGAGTAAACAGCGGCTGGATTTGAGCAAAGATAATAAAGCTTATCGCTGGGTAAGCTTTGCAGAATTGCTTGTCAATGAAAAAAAACAATCAGTTATTGAAGCTCTGAAGAAAGAAAAAGAGAATGTACATTTGTATGATATCGAAACAGGCAAGCAAATCTCTCCTCACAATGGTACGGTATATTTCAATAATTATCGAAAGCGCTGGGTTTCTATCTTTGTCCAGCAATATGGCGACTCTTCTTTTTTGGGAGAGGTCTGGTATGCCGAAGCCGACACACCTGTTGGCCCCTGGGCCTATGCCAGAAAGATTGCCACTCACAACAAGTATTCCTTTTACAATCCAAAGCACCACCAGTATTTCGACCAGGACAATGGCCGAGCGCTTTTCTTTGAAGGCACTTACTCATACACGTTTTCCGGTTCTGCTGAAAATGCAACACCACTTTACGACTACAATCAAATAATGTACCGGCTGAATCTCGATGACAAACGTCTTGCTCTGCCGGTTACTGTTTATCAAATAAGGGATAAACAAGGTGAAATAAACTATCTCCTTCGGGATAATCTTGAAAAGGCCGGCAAGTGGGACCTTGTCGAATCAATACCATTTTACGCTATCGAGCCTGCCAGGGCTCACAAAGAATTGATTCCCGTCTATACCTCTACAATTTCCGGCAAAAATGCACAGATGTTTTGTCTAACTGTAAATCGTCACAATGAATCCGCCAAACCGCTTTTCTATGCTTTACCGCCAACACATACGATGAATAAGAATTCACACATAGCGCCACTCTATGAATATCGTCATATTGATACAGGCCAGTGCATTTACCTTACCACAGCACAATTGAATAAAAAAGATTGGACTCGCGCAGAAAATCCTTTGTGTCGAGTCTGGGAAACTCCGACAGAACCGCTTCTCCTGGACAGTAAGGCTAAGCCGACCCTCGGCTACTAAAGTTAAACCGTTCAAAACTACAACTAAAAAGATGAGCCCCACACCTTTACTACTGCTTAGTCATCCATCGTAAAAAACAACAAAATAGAAATCCGATGGTTGCATTTCTCAGGTAAAATGTGCTATACTGCTTGTCTTTAATGCTGTAAGCAGGGCAACTATGCTGTTTTTTACCCTGAGAAGTAAGTTTTGAGGAGATTTATTGTATGAATTTTTGCATCGAGGACACTCGAAAGAACCCGGCCCCAAAGGTCAAAGACCTTATTGATAATGGATCCATCAGTCTTGAGAATGCAACCGATTGGCTAAGAACCATTTACGAGATTCGCTTCTTTGAGGAGAAGGTTTTTGAACTTTTAGGCCAGAATATTATAAAGGGTGCCTCACACCTTTATGCAGGCGAGGAAGCGGTTGCCGTTGGGGCTATCGCTGCGATTGAGCATGGCGACGTCATCGGCTCGACCCATCGAGGCCACGGCCACTGCGGCGCTATCGGCAACAAATACACTGAAAGCGAACAGGACAGGCAGAATCACTGGAACCAAATGATGGCAGAGTTGATGGGCAAAGAAACAGGCTATTGCAAAGGCAGAGGCGGCTCGATGCACATCGCAGACGTTGATAAATGCAACAATCTCGGCTCAACCGGCATCGTCGGTGGCAATCAGGCGCCCGCCGTCGGAGCAGCCCTGGCTGAAAAGTACAAAAAGACGGGCAAAGTAGTATTATCGTTCTTCGGAGATGGCTCGACCAATTGCGGCAGCTTTCACGAGTCGATGAATATGGCATCAACGCTGGCCGTGCCGCTGGTAGCGATAATCGAAAATAACCTTTACGGAATGAGCGTGCCGTTCTCAGGCAGTGAAATCGACGGTGCCACCAG
>CAZJIR010000059.1:0-10731 GCA_964546095.1 uncultured Pirellulales bacterium | reverse complement strand
TTATTCCTGACCGCCGGTAGATAGACAGGATATTCAACCTGCGGTTCATGCCACAGGTCAAGTTACGGAAATAAAACAATCTTTCTCGGCGGGAAAAATGACTAAAATGATTTACGAAGAACTCAAAGGCCGTAAGGTCTTGGTAACCGGCTCCAGCAGCGGAATTGGTTCTGCGACGGCAGTTCTATTTAGCGAGCAGGGCTGTTTCGTTGGAGTTCATTACTTCAGCACAGAGGATGGCGCGGAAAAAACCTTTGAGCAGGTCAGGAAGAACAGCAATGGCCTGTTACTTCGCGCAGACGTCCGCGACGAAAGACAGGTTCAACAGATGGTCAAGCAGTTTGTCGAAAAGGCTGGCGGTATTGATGTTCTTGTAAATAACGCAGGCTCTCTAATCGACAGGCAGCTTTTTGAAACGGCTACTTTAGATTATCATGAAGATATATACGCCACTAACGTGCGCAGTGTCTTTTTAGTAACAAAGGCGGCGTTGCCTTATCTTAAAAAAAGCAAAGGCAATATCGTTAATGTCGGTTCGGTTGCCGGTCATAGCGGTGGCGCCAGTGGTTCCGGTATGTACTCAGGCGCAAAGGCAGCGGTTGCAACCGAAACGATTTCTATGGCCAAGGAATTTGCCAGGTACGGTATCCGGATTAACAGCGTGTTGCCCGGCTTTATCGAGACGCGGTTTCACGAGCGGTTTAGCACAGCCCAGCGCAGAAAGAAAGTGGCCGAGCAAACTCCGCTTGGCAGGAACGGCACTGCTGAGGATGTCGCAAAGGCGATATTGTTTTTGGCAAGCGACGCAGCAAGTTTTATCACGGGCGAATACATCGCTGTCAACGGCGGCTTGTATATGAGGGCTTGAAAAAACAATCCTTGCAATTCGTATATCTTATCTGTTATATAAGCTTAGTCATGCGATAGAAAAGGTACTTAGACGAGAGAATGTATCGTGGCTGAGATTTTATATAAATTAATGAATAGAAGAAGCTTCATTAAAACCAGTTTGGCTGCCGGGGCTCTTTTTACGCTCAGCACAGGTTGCAACCTTGGTTTAAAAAGAGGTGGACAAAAGGCAAGCCGGTGGGCACTTTTAGCCGACACGCATATCCCGGCGGATGTTAACAATAACTATCGAGGATTCTTTCCCTATCAAAATTTACAAAAAGTTGTTCCTGAAGTAACCTTTGCTTTGCCTGACGGTGTTTTTATTGCGGGTGATTTGGCCCGGCTGGAGGGCGAATTGGGTGATTACGCCAATCTTAAAAAGCTGTTAAATCCGGTTGCCGAGAAAAGGCCGGTTTTTATGGCACTTGGCAACCACGATAATAGGAAAAACTTCCTCGAAGTTTTTGATGAAACCTCAGGCGCAAAACCGGTTGTTAAAGATAAATATGTAATCATTGTTGAGGGCCCACCTGTCCGTTTGATTATTTTAGATTCGCTTCTCTACGTCAACAGAGTGCCGGGCCTGTTGGGAAAGGCGCAAAGGCAGTGGCTGGGAAATTATTTGAAAAATTGCGATGATATGCCTACAGTTATTTGCTTTCACCATACTTTGGGCGATGGTGACGGAGACCTGCTGGACGTGACGCGACTTTTTTCTATGATTGAACCGATTCGCAAAGTTAAGGCTATTATTTATGGCCATTCTCATGCATATGGATTTTCCAAGTTTGAGGGGATTCATCTCATTAATCTTCCAGCGGTGGGATATAATTTCAGTGATACCGAGCCTGTTGGCTGGGTAGAAGCTAAGCTAACTACTCAAGGTGGAGATTTCACACTGCGTGCTATAGCCGGGAACATGCACAAAGATGGAAGTGTAAAAAGACTGAATTGGCGGGCATAGGAACCTAAAAACAATCCTTGCAATTCACAGCTTTTTTCGTTTATATAAACATTTGGTAAAACAACAGGCCGACAGGCTGAAGAACAGGACAAAATATAAATGCAATCTTATGCAGGGATGCAAACTGAAACCGGCAGCGGAAAGAGTAAAACACGCCTTACGCCTATTGGGCGCGAACCTAAACTTGATAGCTATTGTAAGAGACAATGGATAGTACGTCCCCAGGATGACCGTTCTGCACAGCTTTCTAAATCATTGAAGGTTTCACCTCTTTTAGCGCAGGTGCTGATTAATCGAGGAGTGGAAGACGTCCAGAGTGCATCTGTTTTCCTAAGACCCAAACTGACGCAGCTTATTGAGCCCGACCAAATGCCTGGAATCGCCCCGGCGGTTAGCCGATTAAAGCAAGCTATTAAAAACAAGGAAAAAATCACCGTCTACGGCGACTACGATGTCGATGGTATTACGGGTGTTGCAATTCTATGGCAGGCATTAAAATTGCTCGGTGCTGATGTCGATTATTATATTCCACATCGCATCGACGAAGGCTATGGCCTGAATGACGAAGCTATCCGTACACTGGCGGAGTCCGGATGCAGGCTGGTGGTCACGGTCGATTGTGGCGTTACAGCTTTTAACTCCTCTGAATTAGCCAGCCAACTGGGGCTTGATTTGATAATAACCGACCATCATCAACCTGACCCCGAGCTTCCCAGAGCCATCGCAATTGTGCATCCTGCCCTGGAAGAATCTTATCCGAATCAGGATTCAGCCGGAGCCATGGTCGCCTTTAAGCTGGCATGGGCCGTTGCCAATGAATTCAACTCGGGCCGAAAGCTTGAACCAAGATTGCGCGAATTTATGATAAACGCAACAAGCCTGGCGGCAATGGGAACCGTCGCTGATATTGTGGACCTGCGGGGCGAAAACAGGGTGCTGACAAGCTTTGGTTTAAAAGCATTGCCTGAGTGCAAACTTTTCGGCATACAGGCCCTTATTGAATCGGCTGGCTTGACCGGGCAGCAGCTCGACAGTTTTCACATTGGCTTTCGGCTTGCACCAATGCTCAACGCGGCCGGACGCATGGGACACGCTCGATTGGCAGTGGAATTGCTTACATCCGAGGGCCAGCTTCGCTCAATGCAAATAGCTGAGTATCTCAAGGAGCAAAACAACCAGCGCCAGCAATATGAGCGAAAGATATTCAGGCAGGCTTGTGAAACGATAGTCGAGCGAAATCTCCACCATCCGGACAGAAAAAGTATCGTTCTTGTGAACGAAAACTGGCATAGCGGTGTAATAGGCATTGTCGCATCGAGAATAGTGGACAAGTTTTACCGGCCGACGATTATGTTCAACGCTGGCACTGCCGAAGACGGAATAGCCCAGGGCTCCGCACGTTCAATTCAAGATTTTTGTTTGCTAAGCGCAATTAAGGCCTGTTCGGAACACCTTGTCAGCTTCGGCGGTCATAAAATGGCAGCCGGCTTAAAGATTGAGATCGAGAAGATAGACAGGTTCGCAGCCGATTTCGAAGCCTATGCGAAACAAAATCTGGACGAAAAAGATATATCGGCCAAGCTTCACATCGATGCGGTGGCGCCGTTGTCTGATTTTTACCGGGAAGCGGTAAGTGAACTGCAAATGCTCGGCCCCTTCGGGCAGGGTAATCCACAGCCGGTTTTTGCTACTAAGGGTGTGCGTCTGGCCGGTCCGCCGAGAAGAGTCGGTTCAGGGCGCGAGCATCTGCAGCTTACAATAACAGATAACACAAACACTGTGCGTTGTATCGGCTTTAGGTTCGGAAAGCTGGAAAAGAAGCTGCTTGAGCACGAATTCTTCAATGTTGCCTATCAACCGCAACTCAATACTTATAATGGAAACACAAACGTCGAATTTGTGCTAACAGATGTACAGTTCGAGTAAATTATTTAATCATCTGTTGTTTACTGTCACCTTGTCAATTTTAAACTGTCCCATCGTGTTGACTAGGTTTATGAAGTCCTCAGGGTTTCCGTTGCCCACTGCCAGAGTAATATGTCCCGCGTCATAGCCCCCTAGGCCGGCGCTCTTGAAGGATGCGTCGAGGCCGACCCACCTGCCATCGAGATAGGCCTGTACCCAGGCGTGGCCGCCGAATCCGTTCTGCACGGTGCGCCATTCAGGTACGTATGCCAGGCCTGTGACCACCTGGGCCGGAATTCCAACGGCCCGGCATAAAGCAGCGGCTAAAACGGCGTGTTCGGTGCAGTCACCCTGTTTGCTGGCCGCGACCTCAGAAGCTGTGGCGTAACCGACCGACAGGCTCTTGTCCGTAACGTAATCAGCAACGAAAGTCTCGATTCTGCGGGCGGCTACCGTTGCATCTTTAGTATTACCAATGGCTCGCCGAGCAAGGTCAATTATTATTTTGTTGTCGCTCTCGACATACCTTGTTGGTTGAAGTGCTTCGATTGCGGTTGGGTCGTTGCCTCTGTAGGGGAACTTCACGCCGGCTGGTGCAGCAACGGGCTCGACCGTCAGGATGATTTTTCCGTTGCTTAGCTGTTCGACTTTTTGATTGTCACTGGAGGGCATTTTCAAATCGACCGCTCCAGCGGTTGGGCTTAAGTGATAGATGATTGATTTGGCCGAGTTGACGTTGCTTAAAGGTTCGGGACTTGTCATAAACATTTTATCGATAACTTCAAGCACATCGTTTTCTCCCAGCGCGAATTCCCTGGTACAGGCTACTTGTTCAATGGTCATACCCATAACAGGTGTAATGCTTTTTTGAAGCCTGAGCTCATCGTCGTAATACTCGGTGCTGGTGATTGCCCCTATTTGTGGGGTGCTTATTGTGCTTTGCACCTGGATTAGGGAAACGATACGGCCCAGCAGGTCAATGTTTTGTTTTGAGCCTACGTTTACTTCGACATCGACAACCTGCATCATACTTGGGTCAAATAGCTTTGCTTTATACGTGGTTCCTTCTGAAAGGCCATTTTTCATATGCAGCAGTCGCATGCCCTCGGACATTACCGCGCCGCTGGGCCAGTCGAACTCTGTTTGCTGTGAACCCATTGTGACTTTCACTTTCCCCTGCTCGTCTATAGTTGCCACTGTTTTGGTTGGTATCAGTCCAAAAAACTGCTCGACCTCGAAACCGAGGGGTTTGCCGGCTGCAGTTTCTAAAGTGATTACTTTTGTCTGTATGCTGACCGGTATTCCTGCCCGGCTCAGTGTAAGTGCAAGGTCTATGGAGGTGGTTACTTCGTCCTCTTCGACAACGCGGCTTTGTATAGCATAGCCCACCTTTTTGCCCATCAGAAAGAGAGCGAAATACTCGATTTCCTCAGGCTGGTCTCGTTCCGGTTCAGCTTTGGTTGGTATAAGATTTTCTGTCGATGTTTTTTCCGGGACGGTTTGTGTGGTTGTCGGCTGCTTTGGAGCTTTTGTTTGCTGCGTGGAGTTCTCCGTCGGGGGAGGTGATTTTTTGCGGCAGCCTGTTACACCCATAGCTATCAAAACTATACAAACCACGTAAAAAACCTTTGCTTTCATAATCAAATGCCCCTTTCAAACGTGCGTAGAAATCTTAATCAGTCTTTTTAACAGCGAACATAGACTATTAAAATACTCTCGACGTTAGCTAATGTTCAGAGTGGATTATAACTTAAAAAGTACGTTTCGTGCGAGAATAATCCGATATAGTTGTATATAACCGGTTTAACTTGAATAGCTTGAGTTTTTAGATAAAATACGAAAGACTCTTTTATTTTCGCGTGGCTATGAATTTCGATGATTTATTAAAATTGGTTTCTTCCGGCAATGCTCCGGGCATTTGCATTGATTCTCGCCTTGTTAAAACCGGCGATATTTTCGTGGCTGTATGTGGCACTGTTTACGATGGCCACGATTTTATCGAACAGGCCATAGCCAATGGTGCCAAATATATCGTCTGCCAAAATGGTAAATCGAGCATCCAGACGATATCTGTTGATGATACTGCCGAATCGGCGGCTATTCTGGCGCAGGCAAGCATGGGCAACCCGGCTTCGCAATTAACAAATCTTGCTGTTACGGGCACGAATGGAAAAACCACAGTCGCTTATCTGGTTCGTTCCTGCGTTCAACAGGCCGGTCAAAAGTGTGGCCTTATAGGTACGGTTATTTATGACACATGTTCCGGCGAAGGCAGTCAGGCATCGCTGACAACGCCTGATTGTTTGACTATCGCAGCCGCACAACAGGAAATGGTGAAAAACGGCGCAGAGTATATGGTCATAGAAGCCAGCAGCCATGCGCTATCTCAAAACCGTCTGGCGGCCGTCAACTTCAAAGCCACCGCTTTTACTAATCTTTCCGGCGACCATCTTGATTATCATAAAACCAAGGAAGATTACTTGGCTGCGAAGACCAGGCTTTTTTCATCTCTTTCGCCAGATGCTGTGGCTGTGCTGAATCGGCAATCTCCGGAATCCGAAATTATCGCTAAGCAAATAAATGCTGAAATTTTATGGTATTCTATTGATGAACCAGCGGACATCACAGCTCACATCGAATCGATGGATATAAATGGAACGGTTTTCACACTCGAATGCGCTAACCAGTCGGCAGTTGTTGAGCTTTCTTTGCTTGGCCGATATAACATTAGTAATTCTTTGGCTGCGGCTGGATTGTGCCTTGCAACAGGTTTTGACCTGGAAACAATAGCATCTGGTATATCTGCTCAGCAGACGATCCCAGGTCGGTTGGAAAAAGTCGAATCGGCTGTTGACTTTTCGGTAATTGTTGATTATGCACACACAGACGATGCCTTGAAAAATGTTCTTTCAACGTTAAAGCCTTTATGTAAAGGTAAGCTGTGGGTTGTTTTTGGATGTGGAGGTGACAGAGACAAAACCAAGCGCCCGCGTATGGCAAAAGTTGCTGAGCAATTAGCCGATGTAGCCATCGTCACAAGCGATAACCCGAGGACTGAAAGTCCCGACGATATAATTGATGATATAGTTGCTGGTTTTGAAACAGGTCATTCAATCGGAGATTCTGATTTACGAGATACAAGCAACGAGCAACGAGCAACGAGAATAATTGAACCTAACAGAAAAAGAGCCATCGAGCTGGCGATAGAAAGCGCCGATAAAGACGATATTGTGCTTATAGCAGGCAAAGGTCATGAAACATATCAGATAATCGGCACGCAGAAATTCGACTTCAGCGACAAAGAAATCGCACAGGAGTGTTTGAAAAAACTTTGAACAACGAACTGGAAATCCCCCCCTACCTGGTGGAGAGACCTTAGATTGTGTGGTTTTGTTGGTTTTTCATTCAGTTAGGCATAGGCCAGTTTTTTTACTTCTTTTTCTATGCGAGGTGAGAGCCTGTCTGTTTCGACATCTAGGTCGTAATCCATTTGGAGTCCCAGCCAAAACTGCGGTGAATTGCCAAAATACCGGGCTAAGCGAAGCGCCGTATCTGCCGTTATACTCCTTTTGCCGTGAACGATTTCGTTTATCCTTCGAGCAGATACGCCCAGACACCGGCCAAGCTTATTCTGGCTTATGTTCATAGGCTTTAAGAACTCTTCGAAAAGAACCTCACCTGGGTGCAAAGGTGGTATTTTTCTTTTACTCATTTTTTTACCTCAACGATAATCTGTAATCTCTGTTTCGAGGGCGTTGTTATCTATCCATTTAAAACAAATTCGCCATTGGTCATTAATACGAATACTGTACTGTCCTTTCCTTTTGCCGGATAGCTTTTCCAGCCTGTTAGCTGGTGGAACTTTCAAATCATTTAGTGTTTTACTTCTGTCAATCATGCGAAGTTTTCTGAAAGCTACCTTTTGAATATTATGGGGCAGCTTTTTGGAATATTCACGGCGAGAGATTTTTTCCGTTTCTTTACATTTAAAAGTTTTGATCATAAACTAATTAAATTATATAACGAATAACGTCATAGGTCAAGCTTAATTTCCAAATTTTTATGAATTTTTACGTGAAATTTGAGAATTTCTCACAGTAGCATCGAAATATTCCCGGATATTCCACGCGGATGGCTCAAAATTCTTGACCATAGATAAAAGTATAGCATAATTTATTATCTGAATCTACAATAGCTTATCTCGCAGAAAACAGAAACCGGTTTGTCGAAAAAGACAGGATGAAAGAATTTTCGGTAAAAGAGTTGGCGGACACTATAGGCGCGCATATCCATTGTGATACGACACGCGAACCTTATTTCACCGGCGTAAATATCGACTCGCGTACAACCAAGTCCGGCGATTGTTTCTTTGCAATTGTGGGTGAGAAATTTGATGGTCATGATTATATAGATGACGCTTTTGTAAAAGGCGCTGTTTGTGTCGTTGTCAGTCAGGACATCCCTGATAGCAAATCAACCGACAGACCTATACTCAAAGTCGAAGATACTATAAAGGCCCTCGGCAAATTTGCCAATGAGTATCGTCGCCGAGCGGATTATAAAGTTATTGCAATAACAGGCTCGGTGGGAAAGACGACGACAAAGCAAATAGCATATCAAGTCTTAAGTCGGCATTTCCGCGTTTACCAGTCGCCGAAGAGTTTTAATAATAATATAGGCCTGCCCCTGACCCTGCTTGGCGCAGGGCCTGATGACGAGGTTGTAATCGCCGAGCTTGGCAGCAATCATCCCGGCGAGATAGCCTGCCTGACTCGTATCGCGGAGCCGGACATTGCAGTGGTAATTAATGTTCATCCGGCGCATCTGGAAGGATTCGGTGACCTGCAGACGATTACGCAGGAGAAGCTGTCCATATCCGAAGGGCTTAAGCCGGATGGTGTTTTTATTATCAACGCTGATTTCGATTGCCTGGTCGGTGCTTGTCATGCCAAAGGAATCGAATTCAAAACGTTCGGTAAATCGAATGATTCGGACTATCAGGTGCAGAATATCAATCTTGAAGGTTCGAGCAGCCGGTTCACTATTAATGACAGGGAGATTTACCTGCCGTTAGCCGGCCCGGGCAATGTCGAAAATGCGCTGGCCACCTGGGCTGTTTGCAGCCAGTGTGGTTTGGCAATCGAGGATTTCGCAGAGGCGGTGGAAACCTTTTCACCAATATCAATGCGAGTCGAACTGCTGCAAGTGGGGACGCTGACGGTATTAAATGACTGTTACAATGCGAACCCGGCTTCGATGAAAAATGCACTGGATATACTGGCAGGTCTTGACCCTACCGGCAAACGCAGATTGGTCTTTATTTGTGGCGACATGGCTGAGCTTGGGCAGCAGAGCGAGCACCTTCACGCTGAATTGGGAGCCTCTATCGTACGGGCTAAGGTGGGATTGCTGTTAGCTATAGGTAAGTTTGCGAAAATCACCGTTGAGGCTGCAAGGACAGCCACTAAATGCGATTCGGATTTCCGCGAAACAGGGTCTCTTGAGATAAAATGTTTTGAAGATGCTGTTTCGGCTTGTAATAATTTGCACGAATTAATAGAAGATTACGATATAATATTAGTCAAAGGTTCGCGCATCGTTAAGCTGGAGACTGTCGTTGGGAAGCTGGAAGAATTACGTGAAAAAAGTAAGAAGTTACAGATTCATGCTTCGTAGCAATACTGCCGCGAATAAAGAATAGAAAATCGGAAGCTAACAATGATATACCATTTATTGTGGTATTTACGAGATGTTTTTACCCATCAGCTTGGCTTCTACGCCTACCAGAACGTGGCTTTTCGTTCAGTATCGGCAACACTGACCAGCTTGCTTATTGCTCTTTTGATTGGTCCTAAAGTTATTCGCTGGCTAATGCGCAAAAAAATCGGCGACCGGCCGGAGTTTCATCACGCCACTTTAAATGAACTGACTAAAAAAAAGGCCAATACGCCTACAATGGGCGGCCTGATTATTATCCTCTCGACTGTTTTAACCACACTGTTGTGGGCAAAGCTTAACAATCCTTTTGTTCAAAAAGCGATTGTGCTGGTTATATGGTTCGGCGCCTTGGGTGGCGTTGACGACTGGCTAAAACTTACTATCGATTCACGTCACCGAACCAGAAACGGACTAAGACCCTGGGAAAAGCTCATCTTTCAGATAGGTGGGGCGGTACTTATAGCTTCGTTTTTATATGCCGACTTCGTCAATATAGACGATGCCAAGTTATTCTGGCTGCCGTTCTACAAGCATGGTCTGCCATTGGCCAACTGGATGTTCATTTTGCTGGCTATTTTTTATCTATCGGCGACCAGCAATGCCGTTAACCTGGCTGATGGCATGGATGGACTGGCAGCCGGCTGTGTAGGGATGGTTTCTTTCGTGCTTGCGCTGCTGTGCTATGTTGCATCTGAAACGATGTCACGAACTACTCCTGTTACCTGGGCAAGTTATCTTCTGTTGCCTGCTATACCCCAGTCTGGTGAGCTGTGCATCTTTTATTCGGCAATCTTAGGGGCCGTGCTTGGATTCTTGTGGTTTAATTGTCACCCTGCCCAAACCTTTATGGGCGATGTCGGCTCGCTTCCGTTGGGCGCGGCAATGGGTTACGGCGCATTGGTAACAAGGAATGAAATCCTGCTTCTGATTATTGGCGGCGTGTTTGTTATTGAATTGCTCAGCGTAGTGCTACAGGTTGGCTATTTCAAATACACCGGTGGTAAACGACTTTTAAGATGCGCTCCTATTCATCACCATTTTCATCTGGTTGGCTGGAGTGAACCACAGGTAGTAGTGCGGTTTTGGCTTTTGGCCGCTGCCTTTGCCGCCCTGGCCTTAGCCACGCTGAAAATCCGCTGATATCGCAGTTGCCCTGCGGGTATCGAACGATAAAATCATTGACCCCATTAAACTGACAATTTATGCTCTGTAGAAAAGCTCTTTGAAACAAAAATAGGATTATAAGCAAGTTG
>CAZJIR010000058.1:0-10757 GCA_964546095.1 uncultured Pirellulales bacterium | reverse complement strand
GTGTCCTGCGACAGTATGATTCTCATTGTAATTAGTATGATTAGCGGGATATGGCTATTCGCTCAGGAAATTCAGCGATTGATTTAAAACTACAGCTATAAGATTTACTCAACTGGCTCGGAATGGATAAACCCAGCGGCTTACAATTGATTGCAGCAGGTCTTTTAGGGATTCTTGCATTTTCTTTCCCTGTTTTTGCTGATGAAGTTTACACTTACGAAGACGAATTCGATTTACAGATTCCCGCCGACCCGGACTTCAGTAAAGGCTGGATGACCGATGCGGTTATTGAAGTCGACGACCATGTTTCCATATCAGACCTTGATGTCGGCTTAACTGTATCGCATACCAATGTTTTTGATTTGCAAATCTTTTTGCAAAGCCCTGATGGGACAAAACTATGTTTGAATTCGTACAACCCTGATAATGAATTTTTTCAGGGGGCTGATTACTCGCAAACCATATTCGACGATGAGGCCCAGACCGACATCAGTCAGGCCGAGGCACCTTTTACGGGCCGATTCAGACCCGACTCAGCCGAAGGGCTGGAAGTTTTTGATGGCCAGGATGCCTATGGTCCCTGGCACCTCCAAATCTACGATGCATATCATTATGACACCGGTACTTTAGAAAATTTTGAGCTTACAATCACGACTCCGGAGCCGGCCACGGTAGTACTGCTTGTATTCGGTTTAGGGTTTTCGATGTTTTTAGGGCCTCGCCGTAAAAAATAAAAATATTTAACTATTTTTTGTTGCTTAGGCCTTTAGTTTAATTCCTCATTTTGTTGATGCATTTTTTATCTCTCTTCGGCATGAAGATGCAGGCATCGACATGTCTGCTTGATTTGCTGGGCCCCCTGCCTTAATATGTTCGTATGCAAATTCTGGCGCTTGAATCCTATTATGGTGGTAGTCACAAGGCATTTATAGACAGCCTCTCACAAGTAAGCAGGCACGACTGGACAGTGCTTACTTTACCCGCTCATAAATGGAAATGGCGAATGCGTCATTCGGCAATCACGTTTGCGCAACAGGCCGCCGAGCTCCTCAAACAGGGCCAAAGCTGGGATTTGCTATTCTGCTCCGATATGTTGAATCTTGCGGAGTTTATAGCTTTGTGTCCTGCTGAAATCGCCGGATTGCCAAAGGTGATATACTTTCACGAGAACCAGTTAACTTATCCCGTTCGTCTCGAAGATGAACGTGATTATCAGTTCGCAATGACCAACCTGACCAGCGCTCTGGCCGCCGATGTTGTTTGGTTCAATTCACAATTCCACCTGGAATCTTTTCTCGAAGCACTCGCTAAGTTTCTAAAAGCCATGCCCGACCATCAGCCGTTTGAAGTTATTGAGAAAATAGAGGCCAAATCATCCGTTCATCCGCCCGGCATAGCCGAATTTCCAAAAATCACCGAGAGAGAATCCGGCCCGATGAGAATCCTCTGGTCCGCGCGGTGGGAGCACGACAAGAATCCTGAGCTTTTCTTTGAGGCCATTAGGATTCTGAAGGCCGAAGGTGTTAGGTTCAGACTGAGCGTTATAGGCCAGAGCTTTCGCGATAAGCCGGATGTCTTCGAAAGGGCTCATCGCAGCTTTAATGAATATATCGACTTTTGGGGTTATAGAGAAACACGAGAAGATTATGAGCATGTTCTAAGTCAGGCCGATGTGATAGTCTCCACCGCCAATCACGAGTTCTTCGGCATCAGCGTTGTCGAGGCCATAGCGGCCGGTGCCTATCCGCTTTTACCCAACCGCCTTTCGTATCCCGAAATACTCGGCCTTGGCCGAGTCGAAGGCGCTGAACAATTCTTCTATAACGGCTCGGCCAAGGACCTGGCTGATAAATTGATGCAACTGGCCGCCCGCATTGAGAAAGGCTCACTATGGCCGGCGAATGTCACTCCTTCAATTCTTACCGACCGTTTCAAATGGCAAAATCTAGCAGACTCGTATGACCAGGCACTTGAAAGAGTCCACCGGAACTATCCTTAATCATTTCATCACTTCGCCAAGCGCCTTCAATGTCACTTCTATGTCTTCTGCGCTGATACCGTAATGAGTCACCGCCCTTAGCTGTTTCGGGTCTAAAGACAGCACTTTGATTCCTTTTTTATTAAGTTCTTTTACAAGCTCCTCTGCCGTCACTTGCCCGTCGTCCACTTTGAAGTAAACGATATTGGTTTGAATCTCTGTCGAGTCAATCGATAGTCCGCTGATATGCGCAATTCCATCAGCCAGATGTCGTGCGTTTCCATGGTCTTCTTTTAATCTGTCCACCATATCTTCCAGTGCCGTAATGCCTGCCGCTGCAATAATGCCGGCCTGGCGCATGCCACCACCTAATATTTTGCGTGTCCGCCTTGCCTCGGCGATAAATTCCTTGCTCCCACATATCACCGAGCCCACCGGCGCCGAAAGCCCCTTCGAAAGACAGAAGCTCAGCGAGTCAACCTTCGTGGCCAGTTCTTTGACGTCAACGCCCAGAGCGACAGCGGCATTAAATATCCTCGCGCCATCAAGATGTACTAAAAGCCCGTGTTCTTTTGCAAGTGATGCAACTGAATTGGTATAATCAAGACTAATCGCAGAGCCGTTACAACGGTTATGAGTGTTCTCAAAACATATAAGTCTTGTCCGTGGAAAGTGCACATTATCGCCGCGTATAGCCTTCTCGATATCCTCCAGTTTCATTGTTCCGTCCGGCTGATTTTTTATCGTATGCGGGAATATCCCACCGAGGGCCGAAATGCCCCCAGCCTCGTAAAGGAACGTATGCGACATATCGCCCAAAATCACCTCTTCCGCCCGCCTGCAATGAGTAAGTATGCACACTAAATTCCCCATTGTGCCGCTGGTGACCATAAGTGATGCTTCTTTTCCCATTCGCTCCGCGGACATCTGCTCAAGCCTGTTCACCGTCGGGTCTTCTCCGAATACGTCATCGCCTAATTCAGCGTTATAGATTGCATCCCGCATTGCAGGTGTGGGCAGGGTAATAGTGTCGCTGCGTAAATCAATTGTCCCCATCGGTTTTTCTCCTGTTTGGTATTACTGTAAGTCAGCTGCTACCGAGCTTAATTAGTTGCAGTTGACTCCTTGGTGTTCGATATTCCGCCTTGTCCA
This sequence comes from uncultured Pirellulales bacterium, assembly GCA_964546095.1. GTDB lineage: Bacteria > Planctomycetota > Phycisphaerae > Sedimentisphaerales > Anaerobacaceae > NIOZ-UU13. Next base: position 7,627 of record CAZJIR010000058.1, on the reverse strand, counting down.
GCTTCCATTTTTAGTTGTTTAGTTATTTGTCGTGAACGACAGGCCGCTACGTTATTTTATCTATATTCTTCGTGACCTTTTCAAAGGCTTCTACAATATCATCCATGTCCTTTTTTTTCTCAAGGAAAGCTATCTTACTGTCAATCGAAAGCATTTCTTTTTCGCTCGGCTTCAAATTATCCATGGCCGGCAGGCTGAGTGACTCTTTGTATTTATCGAGACGGGCTTTGGAGAAAGATGCCCGAAATGCGGCTGAATTAAGGTGCTCTTCCAGCATCTCTTCTTTGTGACATCCTCCTGAATATTTTCTTTTCCTGCCAGAGATAGGGATGCCTTCAGCGCGAACCGCCTCGGCGAATTTTGATGCAGGGACGTTGTTGAAATACTTCTTGTCATAATCTAATTCGAACATGACGTAGGTAATTCTTGTGTTTTCACAGTAGCGTTTTCTCGGTTTGATGCCGGGAATTTTGCTTAATTCTGTCTCCAAATATTTCCCGTTCTTTTGACGTGCAGCATCCTGCTTCTTAAAACGCTTAAACTGTTCTGTGAGAACCGCGGCCTGAAACTCGGTCATTCGATGATTCGAACCGGGATAAGGATAGCCCCGTTTCTCTTTTATGGGGTCTCTTCCGTTGTTTACAAATGCCGCGCACCTGCGCATCAGCTCTTTATCGTTTCCTAATATGGCTCCCCCCTCGCCCGAGACCAGAGACTTCCACTCCTGAAAACTGATACAGCCCGTGGCCCCGAATGTCCCGACCTTCTTTTTATTTACTTCGGCAAAAACCGACTGGCACGCGTCCTCGACGACGGGGATTTCATGCTTGTCGGCCACCGCCATAACTTTCTCTATATCAGCCGGAAAGCCGGCCAAATGAACGGGTATAATCGCCTTGGTATGCCCTGTTATGGCATCTTCTATAAGCTCGGCGTTTATCGAGCCGGTATCGCCGTCAATATCGACAAATACGGGCAGCGCATGCGCATTGCATATAACGTTAATCGTTGCGATGAACGTATGCGGCGTGGTAATAACTTCATCGCCGGGACCGACACCGAGTACATGCAAAGAAGCGCTCAGTGCCGTAGTCCCTCCGTTGGACAATGTGCAGTATCGCGCGCCCATCGCCTCGGCGAAGGTCTTCTCGAAGTCGTAAACGGCATTGCCCTTCAGGCAGCACCAGTTCCGGCTGCGAAGCGCCTTTAATAAAGCCTTCTCTTCATTCTTATCGAAAATAGGCCAGGTTTCAGGAAACTTCTTGCTCCGCACTGGCGTGCCGCCGAGAAGGGCTAATTCGTTTGTTCTTCCGAAGGCACTTGCACAAAAAGAGCTTGTCGCTGTGCCGGCAAAGGCCGCGCCTGCCAGTCCCGCCGATGTTTTCTTAATGAACGACCGGCGTGTTATTGTTGATAGAGACTTTTTCATAAGAGGCCTCCCATTTTTAAAATGGACATACCATTTCTTCACTTATTTTCAGATATCTTTCCCTAATTCTGCCGTTATTTATAAACGATTACCTGTTAATAATCAATTTGGAAGTTATTTGGCTGTTTATGAATATTTCACACCCTGATTTATTTGTAGGTTTGTATCTATTTGCCCCACTATCATTTTGTCATTGCGAGCGTAGCGAAGCAATCTCGTTTTAAGCTTTACACGGTGGTTTTACACTTTCAGTTTTCACTTTGAAACTTCTAATTCCCTTTGTGCAATCCTCTTATTCTTTGTATCATTATTTTGCATTGATTAAGGGAACGGAGAATTATATCTGGAGAAATACTTGTCGTCGTGAAATAAGGAATATCGACTATTGTCTTAAGAGATGTGCTATTTCTTTAGTTGTTTCATAAGACCAGTCTGAAATAAGCTGGCAACTATTTAGGTAGTTGGTTCTAAGACGCTTATGGTTTTCGTCTCTAATCGTAGCATCATAAGATTTCTCAAAAAAGAAGTATAAATATGATATCTGTTCATTGATTGCATCTAATCTGCGGAGTATGGCGAAGATAAGAGATTTCTCTGTTTTATCAAGTAGCGAGATAGATGAGATGTTGTTTTGTATAAAATTGCAGTTTATATTCTTCATAAATTGGACACTGTCATTTTTTTCTCTTGCGATTTTACGTTCATTATGTCGCGCAGTGAAGTTATCAAAGTCTGCTTCACTAAGATCTTTTTTTGAAAACTTTTTATACTCAGGGGAACCAACCACGAGAGGCGCTAATTCTTTTAGCAAGTCGAATTCTTTAATGAGTGTTAGCCATGAGATAGCCTTATCCCTCGTAATATTAGAATCAGGATTGGTGACAAGACTACTCAGTACTGCAAGGACTTTTTTGAGCTCGGAACGCATTCCTTCGCGAAATTCTTGTGTTTTCCGCTTTCTTCTTCTGTAATCAATGAAACTCGTACTAAGCAAACCTAATACAAAACCAAGTAAAATGTCAAAGCGCGAGAATAATATGTTAACCCAATTGTTTTTCTCAACTTCTCCTGAAATTGGGGATTGTGAGTACATATTGGGCTCTTGACTATTATTCTTTTCGGTATTTGCAGCAAAGGAAGAGATAAGTAAAATTGAAGGAACCATAATTCCTATTATGACTAGCTTAGTAAGGTTTCTTTGCAGGTTATTTCTCCGTCGAAAAGATTCTTATAACATATATTATAATCTCAAATTTTGAGCATGGAAGATGTAAAAAGCTTTATTTTGGGATTTAACCCACCACTAAAACTTTCGCCATATTTTTCCCGTCCGGTCGGCAACGCTGAAGCCTGCCCTACAGCAGGCAAAGGCGAGGGCGTTGCAGTGGTATTTACAGTAGTATCTTTTATAGTTGTGTTATTAGTAGTTAGACAAATCTGTCTTACTCGAATGCAGGATTTGTCGCAGTAGGTACGACAGTTTTGTCTATGTACCCTGGACAATTCTGTCGCAGTGGAATCTTTCCGGCTTGTCTTTTTATTGCAGCTTGGAGTCTTTTTTTATGACCTTTTGTTCCAGCTCTTTTTTGAATTCAACCAGCTTTTCAGATAATGCTTCATTCGACAATGCCAGTATCTGCACAGCTAAAATAGCTGCATTTTTCGCCCCGGCTTTTCCGATAGCGGTAGTCGCAACAGGCACGCCCGGAGGCATCTGAACCGTGCTGAGCAGCGCATCCATCCCGCCAAGCCCGCTTGATTCTATAGGCACGCCGATTACGGGCAGCGTTGTCTGGGCCGCCATCGCGCCGGCAAGGTGTGCGGCCATGCCAGCCGCGGCTATGATTACCTTTATCCCATGCGTAGCGGCGTTCTGGGCAAAATCGGATGCGATTTTAGGCGTGCGATGCGCCGAAATTATCCGTACTATCGGCTCGATGCCGAAATCCTCAAGCTGCTTTATACAGCTTTTCATCACGTCCATATCGCTGTCCGAGCCCATTACAACCGCCACCGGAGCTGTTTTTTCAGATACCATATTGTTTTCCCTTTTCAAAAGGTTACAATATTAAGCAGAATCAAATTACGCGGTAATAATAACACCCGGATGCTCTTAAATGCAAGTTTAAATAGCGGCACAGAGTATAGCGAGATAAAAAACTATAATCGTGTATAAATCTGAACTGTCGGCCGAGTATCAGTTAAAGGAGTATCGAAAATGCAGACAAGAAAACCGATTGTCGCAGGCCAGTTTTATCCTGGCCAGCACAACTCCTGTGTACACGAAATCAACGAATGCCTCGATGCAAGAATGCTGAGCGAGCCCTTGCCTGAGACGATAGTAGCGGGCATCGTTCCACATGCCGGCTGGACCTTCAGCGGCAGCTTGGCCGGCCTGGTCTTCTCCGCTATAAAGCAGCAGCACGAAAAGGTACATACTTTCGTAATGTTCGGAGCCGCCCATGGCTATTTTGGCCGGTCCCCTGCTGTTTATGACAGGGACAGCTGGTTGACACCTCTCGGCGAGGTTTTTATTGACGAGGATTTAGCCGATGCCATATTGAGTGCTGGCCGAGCCGTTAGTGCCCCGGCTGAGCATGCAAGGGAACACAGCATAGAAGTCCAGGTCCCATTTATTCAGTATCTGTTCCCCGGCGCGAAGATGCTGCCCATTATTGTCCCGCCGGAAAAGCAGGCTATAGAATTAGGCGTCTGTGTTGGAGATGTTATCAGCAAAGATGAAAACAAGAAAGTCGTTTGCATCGGCTCAACTGACTTGACCCATTACGGCCCCCGTTACGGCTTTACACCGATGGGCGTGAGTGAGAGCGCTTTGAAGTGGGCTGTGAGTGTAAATGACCGGAAGTTTATTGATTTGGCATTGCGGCTTGAGCCGGAAAGTTTACTTGCAAGTGCCGCCGAGAACTTAAACGCCTGCGGCCCCGGAGCCGCCGCCGCTGCCATCGCGGCAGCTAAACGACTCGGTAAAACCAAAGGAACGTTACTTGCGCACGCCACCAGTAACGACGTAATGCTCCAAAGAATGGGCACCTCAAGCGCCGACAGCGTCGGCTACGCTGCAATTGTCTTTTGATTCTGAGCTTAGTCCGGCAAAGGTTCTTTATGTAAGTGCAATGTGTTCTCGTCCATGGTTAAATATAACTTTACGAGCCGGAATTGTCTAAAAATACCCGTTTCTCAAAAACAAGTTGACGTCAACTTGCCTTTTCGTTAAAATCACCCGGTTTTTTTGAACAAAAATAACGGTTATGGAGGTAATGTGCGCAAATGCAAAATTCAAAAGAATTATTGAAAGAAAAGCTGACAGCCGAGCATTACGACAGGCTAATGGCTCTGGATAATCCGAAAATGCACGATTTTATCGCGGATGCGATTGAGCTAACCGGCCCGGCCTCGGTCTATGTCTGCACGGATTCCGATGCGGACAGGGTTTATATCAGTAAGCAAGCAATAGAAAAGGGTGAAGAGATACAGTTGGACAAGCCTGGTCACACCTGCCACTTTGACGGATACTTCGACCAGGCCCGCGACAAAGCAAAAACAAAGTATTTATTGCCGCCCGGCTCCGACCTTGGCGAAAGCCTCAATTCCATCGAGAAGAAAGTCGGAGTCGAAGAGGTTCGCTCTTTTCTGAAAGACTCGATGGTCGGACGGGAGATGCTGGTTTGTTTTTTCTGTCTGGGGCCGCTTGATTCGGACTTCTCTATTGCCTGCGTTCAAATAACCGATTCGCCATACGTTGCTCACAGCGAATTCATTCTCTATCGGACCGGCTATGAGCAGTTTAGGAAAATCGGTTCATCGGGCGATTTTTTCAGATTCCTTCATTCCGAAGGCGAGCTTGAAAATGCTGTGAGTAAAAATATCGATAAGCGACGGGTATACATCGACCTCGAAGAAGACATGGTCTATAGCGTCAATACCCAGTATGGCGGTAACACAATCGGCCTGAAAAAACTATCTCTGCGATTGGCCATCCAGAAGGCTTCGGCGGAAGGCTGGCTCGCTGAGCATATGTTTGTCCTCGGCGCACATGGCCCAGGCGGCAGGGTGACTTATTTTGCTGGCGCGTTCCCATCGGCCTGTGGGAAGACCTCAACTTCGATGCTGCCTGGACAGACTATCGTCGGCGACGATATCGCCTATTTCCGCAAAAAGGAAGGCCAGGTGCGCTCCGTGAATGTTGAAAAGGGTATCTTCGGAATCATTCGTGATGTCAACTCGAAGGATGACCCTATTATTTACCAGGCCCTTACAAGTCCCTGCGAAGTAATCTTTTCCAATATCCTGATTGACGACGCAGGCAAACCCTATTGGCTTGGTATGGGCGCCGAACTGCCGAGCGAGGGTACCAACCACTCAGGTAAATGGCACAAAGGCAAAACCGATGCCAAAGGCAATGAAATTACCGCTTCGCATAAAAACGCTCGCTATTGCTTAAACATCCCCGACCTGAGCAATCGCGACCCGCTGCTCGACGACCCGGATGGTGTGCCGGTCGGAGGTATTGTTTACGGTGGACGTGATAGCGATACCTGGGTCCCTGTCGAAGAGGCTTATAGCTGGGCGGAGGGCATTATCATAAAAGGAGCCTGCCTGGAATCGGAAACCACCGCCGCGACACTCGGCAAAGAGGGTGTCAGGACGTTCAACCTGATGTCGAATCTCGATTTTTTATCCATACCTTTGGGCAAATACATCCAGAACAATCTGGATTTTGTTGATGGTGTTGAGAATCCGCCTTTAGTGTTTTCAGTTAATTACTTCCTGAGGGACGAAGACGGTAATTACTTGAACGGTATGGCTGATAAACTCGTTTGGATTCTGTGGGCGGAGCTTCGGGTCAACGGCGATGTTGACGGTATTGAAACGCCGACCGGCTTGATACCGAAATACGAAGACCTGGAAAAGCTTTTCAAAGAACACCTTGATGCAGAATATACGAAGGATGGCTATATCCGGCAGTTTACGGTTCGCATACCGGAAAACCTTGCAAAACTCGACCGCGTTGAGAAAATTTACAAAAAGAAAGTCTCCGATACTCCGCAGATTCTTTACGATACTTTTGCTATGGTTCGCAAACGTCTCAAAGCTGCCGGCGACAAACACGGTGACAATATCTCGCCGTTTGATTTGACAACTGGGTAGCAGACTACCGTAAAACCTTTGCTGGATCCCGGGTTTTGTTTATCGAGTTTTAGCGAAAGGAAAACTTTAAATGAAAAAGACCGTCCGAACCGGCATAGTCGGCGCCGGATTTGCTGCCACGTTTCATTTTGAATGTTTGAAGAAAGTACACGATACTAACGTTGAAGTCGAGGGTGTATTCGCTATAGATACTGAACAGGCGGCTCAGTATGCTAAGAAACGGGGAATCAAAAATTACGATAGTCTGGAAAAGCTCATCGATAAAGTGGATGTAGTCCACGTTTGCACCCCGCCGGTGGCTCACGAACCAATTGCGGTTGCCGCTCTTGAGCGAGACAAGTTCGCTATTGTGGAAAAACCTCTTACGGGCTATTTCGGAGATGGCTCAGAAGATTTTAACGGCGAGAGTTTCCCGAAATCAGATGCACTCGAGCACGCCCTTGCAAGCATTGAGCGGATGCTTGAGGCTGAAAATAAAAGCAAGGGCAAGGTACTTTATGCTGAGAACTGGGTCTATGCCCCTTCTGTTCAAAAGGAGCGTGAGATTATCGAAAAAACCGGCGCCCAGATACTCTGGATTCATGGAGAGGAAGCACATTCAGGCTCGCACGCGTCAACTTATGGTTTCTGGAAATTCTCCGGTGGCGGCGTTATGATAGGTAAGGGATGTCACCCGCTGACTGCGGCGCTTTATCTAAAACGCGTCGAAGGAAATTCTCGAAACGGTAAACCGATTCGTCCCAAAACAGTTTCCGCGCGTACGGCCGCCCTGACTCGGCTGGAGAAATTCGAGGATAAAGGTCATATCCGCGCAGATTACCACGATATCGACGACTTTTCTTTAATGCATGTCGTTTTTGAAGATGGCACTATCGCTGATATATTTGCCTCCGATATTATTTTGGGGGGTATCCACAACTGGCTTGAAGTCGCAGCGAACAATCACCGGACTATATGCAATATCAATCCTAACACGGCGATGCAGACTTACAATCCGGTGGATGCGTATTTCAAGGATATATATGTAGT
>CAZJIR010000057.1:0-10766 GCA_964546095.1 uncultured Pirellulales bacterium | reverse complement strand
GAAAAGGAAAAAGAAAAAGGCGATAAATAGCGCTGGTCACCTATTAACGGTGTCGGGAGAAATAGGGAAAGCCAATATTATCTTACAACATATTCAGTTATGGCGACGCGGGCGACCGAAGCTCGGTGGTTGCTGGCGGGACCACGAACTACGCCGCCAAGGAGCTATATCTCTCGAAGCAGGTTGGTTTAATCGAATGACTAGGACATGCCAGATTTGGTGCTTAACAAACAATGATTTAGAGCCAACTGACCAAGACAAATGTGTTAAAAAGTGTAGCGTTGAACATGCTGCTTGTTTAAAAAGAAGTGCGAAGTGAAAATGTCAGATGAAATTTAAAATAAGTGGTTAATTTTTAAAAGTTTATTAAGGATTTGCATGATGCGAAAGATAAAACTTGTTTTTCCTATTATCATCATACTGACTGCCATTATTTCAGCTACATTGGGCTACTTCGCCGCATACGTCAGAGGAGAACTAAATATGTATCACTCAAATGCAATGTGTTATTGTCATGTTCTGCTCCGACAATCGAGTGCATTAATCCGCGAGGTAGACTCTTCCGGCGTAAATGGTTTAATTGATACAATTGAAGAGAATGGTGGTATGTGTGCTGACATGGTAAGGGCTTGGCAGCCCCATGCCAGAGCCGATGATAAGAGAGCACTTTCATTAGCGCTCGAAAGATGGGAGACGGCCAAGAAAAAGCTTGAAGAGCTTAGGTCACCTATCCCTGACAATTAATGAAATGGAATCGGCGAGAGACAAAAGGTGGGGCAAGCCCCACCCTACGATTCGTAAACAAAGCATATCAGGGCAACCACATGGGATTACCCCTACATGAGAATGACGCTGCCGAGCCAAGCAAATCCCACCCAACTCGGCTACAAGCAGATTGAACAAGTTTGGCTTGCAAAATCAACGCAAACTCCTTATATATAACATGTTCGAGATGAAGGAAATACTTAGAGCCTATAGTAAGGAATTTAAATGACTCGATGTTCCGGATTCCTGCAAGGAGAAACAAATGGCTCAAAAAAAATTTATTGCCAGATTGGTTCTTCAGGGAATCAGCGTTCTCGGCATATTGCTCGGATTCTACCTCTTTTTAGACAGCATTTATATGATCTTTTCGATTCAGAGAGATAATCTCAGTGACCTATGTTCTTCGCTTATTATTTCGGTAGGGATGTTGGTACTAGCTGCATTTCTGATATACTCATCATACCTGATGTTAAGAGGCAAATCTTTCAGAGTAATAAAAGCATTTTCCGCGTTGTTGGCGTTGATGTCTTTTAGTTTGGTTGTACAATTTGGAGATTTTTTTATAAACACAGACATTGAGAAAAAATCATTGACTATAGAGTCCATTGTTGTTTTAGCTTCTATCCTTGTTTCAGCGTTTGTTTTTGTGCTTATCTATACAATTAGCGTTATACTTCTTGAAAGGTTAAAGGAAGCGACATACGGCCCTGAAAAAATCTCCGAGACTCAAAATTCTACAGATGATTCAGGACCTGACGGTTCTATGAAAGGCTAAACAAATGGCTAAACTAAAAAAAGATACTGCCAGATTGGTCCTTGAGGGAATTAGCATACTCGGCATCTTGTTCGGATTAACCTTCTTTTATATCGCCATTGCTATGATTTTTCCGATTCAGCGAGATAATCTCACTGATCTATTTTTTTCGCTTATTTTTTCAGTAGGGGGGTTTGTACTGGCTGCATTTCTGATATACCCATCATACCTGATGTTAAGGGGGAGGTCATTTAGAGTAATCAAATCAATTGCCGCGTTGTTAGCATTAACTTTATCTTCCCCCATTATCCATCTATCTATAGCTTTTACAAAAACATCGGATAGCGAGAAAAAGACGTGGCCCTCAGAGCCTATTGTTGTTTTACTTTCTTTCCTTGTCTATGTGCTTGTTTTCGTACTTGTCTATAAAATTAGCGTTAAGCTTCTTGAAAGGTTAAAGGAAGCGGCATGCGGCCCTGAGAAAACCTCAGAGACTCAAAATTCCACAGATAAACAATGACCTTGCCCCTTTCGCAGAAAGTTCAAAATAGATTCCTCACTTCGGTCCACCTTGGGTGTGCCTAATGCAGAAATGACAAAGGTAGAAAGCTGGTGGGCTCACAAGTTTGACTTGCAAAATCAATGTAAAGTCCTTATAAAGACAGTAAGGTAAAAGTAAAATCCTAAGTTCTAAATTCTAAACCCTAAACAAATTCTAATGATCAAAATCTAAAATTCAAAATAAGGTTTTGTTCGTAGGCCAGATTTACTATCCCTTGGGGATAAATTTATGATTTATTATTTTTTGAGATTGCTATGGCCCCATGCTTTCTCACGAAAGCAAGGCGGTGGCCTCGCAATGACCATCGGTTGAGGGCTTCTTTAAACACGCAAATTTTCGAAGAAAGGAGATAGTGTGTATGCAAAGCGGTAACTTGTTCAAATCTTATGCACTTGCAGCGTTCATCCTGTGTTTCTTAACGGCCGTGTGGGTTGTTCCATGCGAGAGCGCCGAAATTCCTCACCTTCGCAAGCAGGGGACTGCTACACAGCTTATCGTGGATGACAAACCATTTTTGATAATCGGGGGAGAGCTTGGTAATTCCAGCTCATCCAATCTGGATTATATGAAGCCTGTCTGGCCCAGACTCGTTAAGCTGAATCTTAACACCGTTCTTGCGCCTGTTTACTGGGATTTAATTGAGCCTGAGGAAGGTGAGTTTGATTTTTCGCTCGTGGATGGATTGATAAAGGATGCCAGACGTTATAATCTTCGGCTGGTCTTGTTGTGGTTCGCAAGCTGGAAGAACAGCATGTCATGCTACGCTCCTGTCTGGGTTAAAAAAAATTGGAAACGTTTTGGCCGTTCTCAGGATTTAAATGGTAAAGGCATGGAAATTATCAGCCCATTCAGCAATGAAAATCGGGATGCCGATGCACGCGCCTTTAAGGCATTGATGAAGCGTATTCGTGAAGTTGACGGTAAAAAGCATACAGTAATAATGGTTCAGGTGGAGAATGAAATCGGTATGATACCAGATTCGCGCGACCGCAGCGCTGTTGCAAACGAACTTTTCAATAAACCAGTGCCCAAAGAATTGATGGATTACCTTCAAAAGCTCAAGGACACACTGATACCGGAGTTCCGAAAGGTCTGGGAGAAAACAGGATTTAAGACAACAGGAAGCTGGGAAGAGGTGTTCGGCAAAGGGCCCGGAACGGATGAAATCTTTATGGCCTGGTATTACGCGCGCTATGTCAATTATTTAGTGGAAGCGGGCAAAGCTGAATATCCATTACCCATGTTCGTCAATGCAGCTTTAATACGCCCCAACTACCTACCCGGCCGATATCCAAGTGCAGGGCCGCTGCCTCATATTATGGATATATGGCGGGCAGGGGGGCCAGAGATAGATTTTATATCACCTGATATATATTTTCCAAACTTCGTAGAATGGTGCCAAAAATATAACAGGTCGGGGAACCCGCTGTTCATACCCGAAGCAGCCGGAGGCCCTGTGGGTGCAGCGAATGTGTTCTATGCTGTCGGACAACATGATGCTATCGGATTCTGTCCATTCTCTATCGAATCGACACGGAATCCTGAGGAAGACCCGCTTGCCAAGAGCTATGATATACTTTCGCAACTGGCACCTTTGATTCTGGAAAATCAGGGCAAAGGAACAATGGCAGGTGTGCTTCCAGATGTCGCATTCGACAGGACTATCAAAGAAGAACAACAACATGTACGACTGGGCGGTTATACTCTGAATGTCACGTTCGAGCGCCGCAATCCATGGGCACCTGCGGAGCGTGAATCAAAGTTTCCCAAGCCGACAGGGGGTATTATTATCTCGGTCGGGGAGGGTGAGTACATTATTGCAGGGACGGGCCTGGTGATAACTTTTACTTCGAACTCAGAGGAAAATCCAATTGCAGGAATTGCAAGTATCCAGGAGGGTGAATATGTTAACGGCCGCTGGGTTCCGGGCCGGTGGATGAATGGCGACCAGAGCCATCAGGGCAGGCATCTAAGGATACCAGCCGGTAGTTTCGGGATTCAGCGCATCAAGCTGTATAGTTACCGTTGAATTGCAGATGGTTTAAACCGTAAAGTCGGTGGTTATCTCCAATTCTAATCTAAATACTTCCTAATTCCTTATTCCAAGTAAAATCGTCGTTTATCCGAGATAAGGTTCTTAAATTTCAAGTCGCAAGCCGATTTAACATCTCTATTGAAGGTTCATGTCGGTACAATTGGTGATATTCAATCGGCTATTGTCTTTGGTGTTGATTGAAACATCCTCGAATTTCCATCCTCGCGCGTAGGAAATTCGGCCGGCAGAATCAGCTTCAATCTCAATGTCACTTAAATGGAAGTTCTTTACTATGGATTGTTTCGTTCCGGAAACGGATAAGGCCCTCCTTGCGCCGCTTACCCTAATACCTGATACATTAATATTTCTGAATTCGGGTATTCCTAATTCGGGAGGTTCCACCTTCTTGAGCATTGTTTTCCAATGCTGAGGGATGCTTTGGTAGTCATATCCATCCGGTAAAGATGAATAACTATAGCTCGGATTCCAGTTCATGGACACTTCGAGAACGGTGCCGACACCATCCATTTCGATATCCCGGAGATAAATATCTTCGACGGTTCCACCTCTTGTCCTGGCGGATTTGAATCGAAGGCCGACTCCGGTTCCACGTGCCTTGAGATTGTGCGCCAGCAGATGTCTGATAGAGCCGGAAGTCTCGCTGCCGAATGTAATCAGGCCGCCACCTTCACGGGAGATGCAATCGCGGATAACTACATATTCGGTAGGGCGGTTGACCCTGAGACCATCGGCATCACGGCCAGCTTTCAGGCAGAAATTGTCGTCGTTGCAATCGATGTCACAATTCTCGACGAGAATGAACGTGGAAGAATCGATGTCAATTCCATCGGTACTTGGGCCGTCACCACCAATGTTATTACGAATTACAAGGCCATCGACAGTAACGTATTTTGAATAGAGGATATGTACGGTCCAGAAACCAGCCTGCTTGAGGGTAATGCCTTGTAATGTAATATGCGAGGAATTAGAGACTAAAACTGTGCGAGGCCGCTTGCAATCATAGTCCACTATCCAGCGAAGCCCCTTCGGCTCGTATTCCTGCCTGCGCATTGTCCAGTATTTATCCCAGAAAGGCTTACCCTGTGCGTGAACTGTGCCTTCTCCTGTAATGGCCGCATTGTTCTGGTCAAGCACATTGAGCAATTCATAGTGCCATTTCATCTCTATTCCGGCTACACGTGTATCTATTTCGGGATAATCTGAAATATCCTGACTGCCCAGGATTTCAACGCCTTTGTCTATACGCAAATTTACGCCTTCTTTGACAAAGATTGAGCCTGTAAGATAAGTGCCCGGCTCAAACCTAACAATGCCGCCGCCTTTGGCTGCACAGGCATCAATAGCAGCTTGTATTGGTTTTGTGTTTAGGGTCTTTCCATCATTCATAGCGCCATAATCATTCACTTTAAACACAGCCGTTTTACGGGGCATTGTTTTAGCACCTACCTGTTTTGTCCACTCCTGCATTGGTATCGCTTTGTCCGACGCTTTGGCTTCGAAACTAATGCCGAGACTAAACAGTACAGCTAATAAGAACGATGTCATAATTCAAACCTCCACTGCGAAAATTCATAAATATCAGTTTATGATAGTTTTCTTCGCTTTTTAGTATGTAAGGCCAAATCCATATTCGAAAAGCGGATCGTAATCGCTGTCACCAACATTGATTGGAACCTGAGATACGGAACGAGGCCAAGTGATCGAGAGCTTTCCTGTAGGTTTGTAATCGCCAAAGAGCACATCCGCGACGCCCTGACCTTCGGTACCCGGCAGCCAAGCGGCAACGAATGCATCCGACTGGTCGAAAATATCGTTAATAATCAACAGCCTGCCTGAAATAAGAATTACAACAACCGGAATGCCGGCCTGCTTCATATTATTGACCGCCTCAATATCTTCTTTATCAAGCGAAAGGTAGGCACTGTCACCCCTTCCCTCAGCGTAGGGAGTCTCACCGATAACAACGACACCTATGTCGGCGCCGGCTGCTCCTGTGCCATCGTTGGAAAACGTTACTTTAGTACTCTCCGAAACTGCCTCTTTAATGGCGGTAAGAATAGTCGTGCCGCCCGTGGTTAATTCGCCGCTTCGTCCCTGCCAGTCGATAGTCCAGCCGCCACACTGATTACCTATGTCATCAGCATTTTTGCCACTAACATGAATACGAGCCAACTGCTTCGAGATTGGCAGAGTCTTACGTTCATTCTTAAGCAGTACAAGGGACTGGCGCACAGCTTCGCGAGCGACCTGCCTGTGTTCCGGTGAGCCAACAATCCCGTGCAGGCTTCTGTCGGCCAGCGGGGAGCGGTTCTTATCCATCAGGCCCATCGCTATCTTGACACGGAGGATACGTGTTACGGCATCGTCTATGCGTGACATCGGGACTACACCTTCATTGACCAGTTCCTTCAAATACGCGAAGAACTCCTTGTATGTGCTCGGTATCATGCCCATATCCATGCCAGCGTTGATTGAAATGCCGATGGCGGTTTTATAATCACGGTCGAGCTGGTCGATAGCATTGTAGTCGGAAATGAGGAACCCCTGGAAACCGAATTCTTCCTTCAGTATTTCGGTGAGCAGGCGTTTATGGCCTGAACATTTAGCACCATTCCAACTGCTGTAGGAAGGCATAATAGAACCCACACCAGCGTCAACGGCGGCTACATAAGGCGCGAGATGGATTCGACGCAAAGTTTCTTCATCAATGCGCGTATCGCCCTGGTCCAATCTTATTCGTCCCTCACGAGGTGAGGTTGCGGCTGTGCCGCCGTCACCCACATAATGCTTGGCACAGGCAAGGATGGAAAGCGGGTCACTAAGACTGGAGCCCTGAAAGCCACGGACAGATGCCTCGCCGAGGACCGTAGCAAGGTAGGGGTCTTCAGAGAAACCTTCGTAGGTCCGGCCCCAGCGTTCATCCCGTGGAACGGTAACACAGGGTGCGAAAGTCCAGTTGATTCCAGTGGCGCGAACTTCTTTGGCGGTAATTCGCGAAATCTTTTCAACGAGGGCGGGATTGCGGGTGCAACCGATACCTATGTTGTGCGGAAACACAACGGCACCGATTACATTATTATGACCATGTACCGCATCAACGCCGTAGAGAAGTGGAATACCAAGGCGTGTCTTAAGAGCATGCTTCTGATAGCCATCATACATATCCGTCCAGTTTTGAAGGCTGTTGCCCTCGTTGGGGTCTGAACTGCCTCCACTCAGTAGCGAACCGAGGAAATACGTCTCAATATCGGTAGGGTCCTGAACAAAATCCTGGTCGGCCTGAATCATCTGGCCAATTTTTTCCTCCAGTGTCATCTTTGACAATAGCTCTTTGGCCTGTGTGTCGTAAGCAGTCAGCGGCTTTGGTCTGTACGCACCAGCCTGGCAGGACACCAACGAAAAACTCAGGCAAATAATACACGACAAAACTATTAATTTGTGAGTCATAGAGACAAAGTTTTTCATTTTTCAACTCCTAAGATTTGCACATTTTCTCATTTCCTATTAAACAGCTCCAATCGAAAATAACCTCACAATGAGTGTATTCCATAATGAGTGAATTATTATACTGTGTCTTATCTGCAAAGTTGAGCATAAAATAATTCGTTTGGGTAAATACCCATTAAATTCTTGAAAAAATCCATGTCTTTTAATATAATGTTGTACATTAAGTAAAGGCGGGAATTTTGAAGGACACCCAAAAGCCCAGGAGGCTCTTAGAATATTTAATGGAAAGGACATCAAATATGAAAAGATATACAATTATATTTATAGCTTTGTATTTCTGTATTCTACCGACAACATGGACACAGGCACAATCTGAGACTGGAAATAACGACAAAAATAACGCTCCTACAATCACTGTGACCATGCTGGAGATAACAGATAAGACTCTAAAGCTAAGCTATGAAATAAAAAACAACTCTAAGGATGATGCCTGGATTATAGTCGGATTAGACGAGTCATACAGATTTAATATGAGCGCTCATGTCTTTTTGGCCAAGGATGGCCAGACTCTTATTATAACGGAAAGCCGTGACAAATGGAAATTGAATGAAGTGCCCTCACCTCATGGGCCACCTTATGATGGAAGATACGTCCGTTTGCGTCCGGGAGAAAGTCAAACCGAATCGATTTACCTCAAGATACCTGTTCATCCTTCATTTTATCCGAGAGATGAAAAACTGCGAAAACAAGGTCTTAAATATGCTTCAAAATTGGCTATAGAATTTGGTTATTATCAAGGAAATCTTCCTGAAAAGATTTTTAGAACGCTTAAACCAATGGAAAGCATTCTCCCAAAAGACCCGTTGGATTATCCTACCTTTAAAGATATTTTCAGCCTGCAGAACGAGTTCTTAACATCAAGAGATGAAGAATTATTAATACCTGAAATATTTACCGATTTCGAAGAAAAGGAACAAATCTTAAGAACAGTCATAGATAATCTGAGTATTCCCTACGAGCTGAAGAGCTATTCACCAAAGAGCCCTAAACTCCCGGACTTGACTTCTTGTACAAAAGTGGAGTTTCAGTATCACCCATCAGCGCTCGAATATTTCTTCCCATACCAAAGCCTTCAAAACCTTTTAAGCCATGATGAAAAGAAACTGCTATCCGAAAAAAACTTTGTTGTCGTGGAAGATACATTAGGACTTAAGACTTTCGTAAACGACTTCAATAAGATACGTTACGTTAGGAGCTTTCATGGTGAAGTTCTTGTACGGTATAGAAGTCACGTTAATGTGGTTTGTCATTATAATAACAAGCCTCCAGCCTCTTTTCCTGTTTATCATAATGACACCATTATAACCGAGGGAGAGCGGTTAGTATACCTTCAAAATGGAGTTTTCCAATGCTTTAAAGCACTGACACCTCTGGTACAGGCAATTGATTTAAGGATGAAATGTGCAGCAAATCTTAAGAACTATTGGTATCGGTTGCGTTTCTATAATGGGCTTGAGGCTATGCTGCTGAATAATCCTTCTCTTAAAGACAAGACAATATATCCGGTATCGAGTGAGTGGAGTGATGCTATACTACGTGAATACCCTGTATTAGGTGGTTTGATTATTAGTACCGGCAGATTGAGTAATAAACCGCATATTTTTCCCAGTGCGGATGAGATTAAAAACCGTTATGCGATGAATCCGAATTGTAAGCCAGATTCGGCGGGGGATATGGTCCTTTTATTCGAGACTAAGGCAGGCTGGAACCAGCATGGCGGACCTGAGCTGTTTAGTTTCGACAACCACGAGCCGAAGGGCGGCTGTGTTTTATTAAACGATGGCACGGTAAAGTTCATTCGCACAAAAGAAGAGCTTAACCAGCTTCGATGGAAATAAAGGGGGGATTTCAGATTTGAAATTTGAGATTTAAGATTGCCTTGTATAAAAAAGTTTAGATTAAACTTCCGCCTTAAGCATGCCTAAAGCAGAAATGACGAGTGGTATTTTCCAGAATGCTTCACATTTTTTTTCGGAAATGCAATAAAGCCTGTTTGGGAATCGTCTTAATTTACATAGGTGAAGACTGGAAAATTAACGATTCCTCCTCCTTTTATTAATTTGCCTGAAGGAAATAAACAGGGTGATTCGGAAAAATGTGAAAAAAACACATTCTCGTTACTTTATTTTAAAAAACCCTGCCATAATGTTACAATAACAGTCTAAATAAGGACTCAATATAATAATTAAAACATACTTAGAGAAAAGGAGTTAAAGGATGAATAGGACGGCACACAAAGCAGCAATCCTGATTATATTGGCCGTGCTGGTCCTAAGCGTGCAGACACTTGCGTATCAGGGAGACTTCTACGATGAGAACGTGCTAAGAACCATCCACCTGGAGTTTTCACAACCGAACTGGTGGAATCAGTTAGAAGCCAACGCTCAGACGGACGAGAACATCATTGCCACATTGATTGTTGATGGTGTTACTTATGATGGCATCGGAGTTCGTTTTCGCGGTATGACGTCTTATATGATGACCGGCAATTCGCAAAAGAAATCTTTCAATATTGAGGTTGATTACACTGTCGAAAACCAGCGCCTGATGGGATACAAAACTCTCAATCTAATCAACTGCTTTAACGACCCTACGTTTATGCGAGAAGTGCTCTATTCAAATGTAATCCGTCAACAGACCCCGAGCGCCAAGGCTAATTTCGTAAGGCTTGAAATCAATGGCGAGAACTGGGGCATTTACGCAAACGTCCAGCAGCTCAACGCCGAGTTCATTGAAGACTGGTTCCCGAGCAATGACGGCACACGCTGGCGTGCCGAAGGCAATATGGGCGGTTGGGGACAAGGTGGCGGTGGCGGACAGGATCCCGATGATGGACCAGTTCCCGATCCCAGACCGGTTCCCGAGCCAAGGCAGGCCAAGTCGAATTTCGACGACCTTGCTTTGACCGAGCCTGGTGGCGGCGGTGGTGGGGGAGGCGGCGTAACCAGCGGATTAGCAGCGTTAACATGGCAGGGGAGCGATTCGGCCGCATACGAAGCAGTCTATGAACTGAAGAATACCAAGCAAGACGACCCCTGGGCCAGTTTAATTCATACATGTGATGTGCTGAACAACACTCCTTTAGACCAGTTGCCTGACAAAATCGAAGAAGTACTCAATGT